>JAQIBR010000029.1 GCA_027858955.1 Bacteroidales bacterium | reverse complement strand
TGCCGCATATTTTCACTTCGTTCAATTTGCGGTTTTGTTGATCTATCGGCATTAACTCCCGAAGGTTCGGGATAAATTCAAAATTTGCTATGCGGCATTTTGAACTACAATTGGTATTATTGCTATCATACAGCAATAAAAAAGGCTGTTTCCACATAAGAAAACAGCCCAATAAATCTATTTATATCTATTTAGAGAATTAACATAGCGTCTCCATATGTGAAGAAGCGGTATTTTTCTTTAATAGCAACTTTATACGCATCCATAATAAAATCATAACCTCCAAAAGCAGTTGCCATCATCAGCATTGATGAATAAGGCAAATGGAAATTGGAAACCATAGAATTGGCAATTTTAAAATCATATTCAGGGAAAACAAAACGATTGGTCCAACCATCGAAAGGTTTCACGTGTCCAGAAATTGAAGTAGAAGATTCCATTCCTTTCATAACTGTTGTTCCAACTGCACAAACACGGCGCTTTTTATCGATAGATTTGTTAATGATATTTGCAGCATCTTGGCTGATAAAAAGTTCTTCGGAATCCATTTTATGTTTGGTAAGGTCTTCAACCTCAATAGCACGAAAATTACCTAATCCTGCATGTAAAGTAAGTTCAGAAAAATTAACTCCCTGAAGTTCAAGGCGTTTTAAAATTTCGCGACTAAAATGTAATCCTGCAGTCGGAGCTACTACAGCACCTTCGTGCTTTGCATATACAGTTTGATACCGTTCGTCATCTATTGGTTCAATTGGACGCATATGTAATTTTGGCAATGGTGTTTCGCCTAAACGCTTAAGCGTATTCTTGAACTCCTCATATGATCCGTCGAATAAAAAGCGTAATGTACGACCGCGAGAAGTTGTGTTGTCAATCACTTCAGCAACAAGCTCATCATTTCCAAAATAGAGTTTATTTCCGATTCGGATTTTCCTTGCAGGGTCAACCAAAACATCCCATAAACGAGATTCTCTGTTTAATTCACGCAATAAAAAAACCTCGATTTTAGCACCAGTCTTCTCTTTTTCGCCATATAAGCGGGCAGGGAAAACTTTTGTATTATTCAATATGAATACATCACCATCGCCAAAATATTCAAGAATATCTTTAAAATTGCGATGTTCAATTTTTTTTGTATCCCGATGCAAGACCATTAAACGTGATTCGTCACGGTTTTCAGTAGGATAGTTTGCAATTAATTCGTCAGGTAAATTAAACTTGAATTTCGATAGTTTCATGTAGAGCTTTCTAATAACACACTTTTTTTCAATTCTTCACTCCTAAAAGCGAAGAGATACAGCATTTTTAAGCGGGGTGCAAAAGTAATGTATTTTTGTGTCCGTGTCAAGTCTTAAATGATTTATTTTAAACTTGTTCTGTGTTTTGCAAATTCCTCTATCAATCAAAGTTATTTCGTTTAACTATCATAACTTTATCATCGCTTAATTTTAGGTATCCATATTCATAGCAAAAGTAATATACATGCCCTTTTTTAGTTGTAAATGAAGATGTATAATAATTATAATTAAAGCCGGCATTAGTGAAAGATATGGTGGGCACTATTTTCTTATTGATCTGCCCGCTTATACTTTCTAGCAGCTTTCTGTTTTTGCGTAAAATGCTGTTAATGCGACGAATGTGAGTTTCGCCTCCGGCATTTTTTTCATTGTTATAGGCATTCCTGCACTGATCAGAACAGAATTTCTTATCTATGCGACCATTTATTGACTCATGGCAATACAAACACAAACGTACCATTTGGGAAATATTTATCAGATAGGTATTTGGCTTTGAGTTAAAAAACGAAGATACAAAATTTCAATCGCGATTTCAGGTTTTTTTATTTTGATTCGGTAGAAATAGGAAATTTAATAATTTATTGGCGTTCTATTTGTATTTTTGCATCAACAAAAATAATCCAAATGAACATTCATTCCATCTCAAATAAGAAACTTGATATTGATTCAGTAAAAACCATTCTTCAGGAAAACTATCTTCTAGAACTTTCAGAAGATGCAAAAGAAAAAATAATATTATGCCGAACTTACCTCGACAATAAAGTTGCTGAAAGTGACGAGCCTATATATGGTATAAACACAGGTTTTGGTTCCTTGTATGATCAATCTATTTCCAAAAAGAATATGAGCATGCTACAAAAAAACCTTGTAATGTCGCATGCTTGTGGAACTGGTGATGAAGTACCATTAGATATTGTTAAACTAATGATTTTTCTTAAGATTCAATCCTTGTCTTATGGTAATTCCGGTGTGCAATTATCGACTGTTGAACGTTTGATTGAATTATACAATAATGATGTATTGCCACAAATTTTTCAATTGGGGAGTTTGGGCGCCAGTGGCGATTTAGCTCCACTTGCTCATTTAGCATTGCCTTTAATTGGAATGGGGAAAGTTTATTTTGAAAACGAACTGTTTGATACTGAAGATATAAACAAAAAATTTGGATGGAAGCCAATAGTCCTCCAATCTAAAGAAGGATTGGCATTATTAAACGGAACTCAGTTTATGGCTGCCTATGGAACTTATCTGCTTATTGAAGCTAAAAAATATAAGTTTTTATCTGATTTCATTGGAGCTATTTCTCTTGATGCTTATGATGGTCGCATTGATGCTTTTCATCCAAAAGTACATGAGATAAGGGCGCATAAAGGACAAATAGATACTGCTAAAAATATTAGAGACATACTTGAAGGAAGTGAGATTGTCAATCAAACGAAAGTACATGTCCAAGACCCGTATTCCTTTCGTTGCATTCCGCAGGTTCACGGAGCTACAAAGGACGCTTTAGATTATGTTCATAAGGTTTTTGAAACGGAGATAAATTCTGCTACCGACAATCCTAATATTTTCCCCGAAGACGATCTAATTATTTCAGCGGGGAACTTCCATGGTCAACCTTTAGCGATTGCTTTAGATGTTTTTAGTATAGCCATAGCTGAATTGGGCAGCATTTCAGAACGCCGAGTTTACCGACTAATTTCAGGCAAAAGAGGACTTCCTTCTTTTTTAGTCAATGAACCCGGATTAAATAGCGGCTTCATGATTCCACAATATACAGCAGCTTCAATCGTTAGTCAGAATAAGCAATTAACAGTTCCTGCATCCACCGATAGCATTAGTTCTTCGCAAGGGCAAGAAGACCATGTAAGTATGGGCGCAAATGCAGCAACTAAAGCATTTAATGTAATGGAAAACATTAAGCGCATAATTGCCATTGAATTATTTAATAGCGCTCAAGCACTTGATTTTCGACGTCCATTAAAATCATCTCTTGTTGTTGAAGATTTTATAGCTGCCTATAGGCGAAATGTAGATTTTGTGACTAAGGACAAATTGATGTACATTGAAATTGAAAAAAGCATTGCCTTTCTTGAAAATTTAGATGTAGAAGATGAAGATTAATCCTACTTATAAGAGATGAAAGCAAAAACAAGATTATTTTCCTTATTTATGATCTTTTTATTGTTAAGCTGCCAAAAAGATTCATATTCTCCCTTACCACAGGTTGATGTTAATATTCAGATTTTCCCAAATTCAACACAATATCTTGATTTAAATACAGTGGGAGGGTTTGTTTATTTAACAGCAAATTACCCTAGCCGGGGAATTATTGTTTATCGAATTGACCAAAGCAATTTTGTTGCTTTTGAACGCACTTGTCCTCACGATCCTGACGAATGCTGCGATGGAGATCAATGTTCTAGATTGATAGTGGATGTTGAAAGCCCGTTTATAATTTCGGATCCATGTTGCGGTTCTCTGTATTTAATTTTGGATGGAAGTAATGTAAACGGACCATCGCAATATCCATTAAAGCAATATCATACTTCTTTCGACGGAACATCTTTACGTATTTACGATTAAAGCTTTATACTGCTCAAAAATCCAAAATAAGGAGAATTATCATCAATCAAATAGATACTTCGTATACCTATTTCAAAAGGTACAAAAGACCGTAAAAAGTGTACTTCAAAAAGCAAATCATTTCCAACTGAACGATATTGGTCTTTCTCTTCACCATTACCTTTAACTTCATCATAAAAAACAGCAAGAGTAATTCGTTTCAAATAGATCAAAGAGCCCCAATTAAAATCGGGATAAGCTAAAGGTAATTTATAATCAACTTTATAACTAAATACTTTTTCAAAACTTAAACCGCTGTATCCTCTTGCATAAGCTATCTGATCATTATAAAAATCAGCATCTCCAATACGTTTTTGATATGCTAGATAGAGCCGTAATCCTTGATGCTTAATCAATCCTGGAAAGTATAATAGAGAACTAAAGGCAAATAACTTGCCACTATTATCAAAAGGGGTTTGTTTATACGCCAAAGATATATGCTGCCCCCATTTAGGATAAACTGATTGTTTAGCGGATCTTTGGTAATTCGAAAACGAGATAAAATAATCTAATATTTTATAATTTGTCCTTTGTAGCTCAACATCGGTATCTACTACGTCTAATTGCTTGTATTCTAAATCTATTCTTGGTTGAATGCGCTGATACCAATTACCTGATGTAAAAAACAACGGAACATAAACGCTTGTGCGAAAATTAGTTTCATTATAGCCCATTTTAAAAGAACTGTCACGTTCAGCATCATGAACATTCCTCTCTTTATAACCATAATCCGCTCGCAAATTTAATGCAGGAAACCAACCCAGATAAGTGGCTTCGGCAAAATAAGTTCCTTCTTGATTATTTAAATCGTGCTCATATCCCAGGCTTAGAAAAAAAGTTGAAAGCTTATTTTGTGAGCTAACAGAAACGCCAGGATTGAATCCATAATTTTCCATTGACACAGAAAAAGGGCCCCAACTGTGCGGATTAATTAAATTACCAAGCTTGCTGTATTTTTTTATCTCGTATTTTGTTTGAGGAATAGATTCACTTATAAGGAGTGTATCTTCTTGTTGATGTAAAATATCAGCTAAAGGATAATTGGTGTTTTCAATTTCACCTAGTGGTTTCCAAAGCAGTATATTGATTTGGGCAACAGCAATTTGATTTCCATTAGCAGTGTATTCTGAATATAATAATTGGTCTTTCCAAACTTGTGGAGAATGAGCTCCATAAGCCGATGAAGTAACTTGGAAAATAGTATTACTTGCTAAATGCAATGCATAAATATTGCTTATTCCAGAATAGTCGCCTTGAAAAAGAACATATTCATTCCAATAAATAGGTTTGCTAATATTAGTTTCTTCGAAAGGCAATAGATATTTATAATTAGCTGTAGAAACATCAAATTCTATTAGACTTTTTCCATTTTCGTTCAGACTAACAGCAATAAGCTTTTTACTATCATCGGACCAAGCTGGATAGCTCAAGAAATCATTAGACTCAGTTGTGTAAACTCGCTCTTTCTGTCCTCCTATCAATTCAATAATAGCAAGACTGTGCTCATAATTTACTGTTGATTCTGAAACTACTATTCTTGTAGCATCATTATTTAATGCTGGTGCGAAATAACGTTGTTTGGAAGTAATCCGTTTCTTTTCTTTTGTATCTAATGAGTAAGTATAAATTTTAGTGAATGACCGATAAGTCCATCGAGGATCATATTCGTATTCAGCCCAACAGACCAACCCATTTTTAATCGATAAAGTTTCCGGAAAATATTTACCTGGAGTTATAACTTTTTGCTCCTCTCCGCTTTCATCAATAAGTACAATGTGTCCAACATCTTCAAAATCTTTTTTTATTGCAATCACCTGATTATCAGAAATCGTACTTGGATTTAGGTAATTGATATATGAAGAAGATTGTGTTAAAAACCGAAAACTAGTTTTTTCAATTTGTTTATCTTGCTGTTTCCAAATTGAATCTAAATCGTATATGGCGGACTTATAAAATTTCTCTTTATTTAATCCGATATGATTTTTAATGCCATCAGAAAATGGAGTTATAGAATATGGCTTTCTCCCAACATTATCCAAGGCATTGCTCCACAGCTCAGCACCATATTTTGCACGACCATAGCCCACTAAATAATAACCCAAATGATAATGAGTTGTGGTAAACTCCTTATAAGAACCGTGGGCAGCTTTATCATAAGAAAATGCTCCTTTTTGCAGGAGTTGAGTGCGTAATTCCATTTCAAAAAAGGCTTGCCTTCCTCTTCCTGATTTACTTAAAGCTGTTTCTGTAACTACAGCATCGCCTTCGATAAACCACCAGGGAACATACAAACCATAAATTCCTGCCGTAATCTGTTGGCCAAATAAAGCGTATAATATTTTAGTTAAGCCTTGATGCATTTTATCAATTTGTACTACATGACGGTATTCATGCAATGCTAATTGTTGAAACCATTCCTGTGCATAAGTATCTTGTGGTGGCTGAGTAAAAAATTCTATTCTTCGAGGTGCCCAGCCAACTTCTGCATTACTCTCAACTGTTCTATTATGCAGTATAACTGATATTTTTGGAGGATTGTTGTTTAATGTTTTTCCGTCTAAAACTCTTGCATATTCCAATACATTAGCTGTATAATTTGCCTGACTTTCGAATCCTTCGGGAAAGATTACTTGAAAATATGGGCTATTTATTTGTTTCCATTTAATACTTCCAGGGCTTTGACCTCCTGCATAAAATTGAGCTTTTATACTATTAGCAAAAAAGAATCCTCCAATTAAAAGCAATAAATACAAATACTTTTTTATCTTGAATTTAGAGGTCATAGATCATTTTATTAAGCTGCGAAATTAAAGAAAATTTGCAGATATTAATCCTTAGACCACACTGGGCAAACTCACACTTTTATTTAGGTGTATATTTTGCCACAAATGCACGAATTTATTCTCTTTATAAATAGTAATATTGAAAAAATAGCACTAATTCCTAAAAACCTTTTGGGTTTTTTATCCGTGGAATCCTAATTTTGTTTTCAAAAATTCAAATTCGTGCATTAGTGGCTTTTTAATTAAGTATGCGTTTACCCTGTTAGACCACATTGCTCTTTATTAAAATATACTACCTTTACTTTTTCTTCGCTTATTAATTAGCTGTTGTTTTTTTATATTTAAACGCCGACTTTAAAACTTTGAAACAACTCAATATTAGGCATTGACATGCATAAACATTATGATCAAATTATCTGTTGTTATCATTAGCTTAAACGAGGAACGGAATATTGGCAGGTGTCTTAAATCTGTCCAAGATCTGGCTGATGAAATTATCGTAGTTGACTCAAAATCAACTGATAATACTCAAAATTTATGCGAAACAGCCGGCGCTATATTTTCAGTTCACCCTTTTGTAGGACATATCGAACAGAAAAATTATGCACTTACTCTGGCTAAGTATCCATATATTTTATCATTAGATGCTGATGAAGCTCTTTCTGACGAACTTAAACTTTCAATATTGGAAGCAAAGCGAAATTGGGAATTTGATGGATATAGCATGAATAGATTAACTAATTATTGTGGAAGCTGGATAAAATATAGTGGATGGTATCCAAATCGAAAAATACGACTCTTTCACCGCGAAAAAGGACAGTGGGGCGGGATTAATCCTCACGATAAATTTTTAATGGAGCCAAATACAACAACCCTACATTTAAGAGGAGACCTTTTGCATTATTCGTATTATTCTATTGAGGAGCATAGAGACCGTACAATGCAGTATGCTGAAATATCTGCCAAGGCTCTTTTCGATTTAGGAAAAAATGTTTCTATTATCTATCCTTTATTAAGTGCGATAACAAAATTCTTGCGAGAATATGTCTTATATCTAGGATTTTTAGATGGATACAATGGCTTGATAATTAGTAAAATGTCGGCAATTGGAACGTATATAAAATACAAAAAACTATATAAGTTAAACAGAGATTCTATAGATAAAAAAGAAAAAGACTAAGATTAATCTTGAAGCTAAAAATCGATTTAAAGTATCTCTAAGGACTTTACATGTCAAACGCATCTTAAAATATGCATAATTTATTTTGGTAACTTAGTTGTTAGTTCACATCAAATAAAAGTGTTCCAATCTGAAGCTCATGAGAGACTTATGGCTGTGAATTTATAAACGCTATGTTCGCAAAGAAAGCGCAAAGCTCGCTATTTTGTTTATGTTTGATTTCTAGCGCTTTGCGTTCCTTACGAATTCCTTAGCGCACATTGCGGTTAAATATGATGCTTTTGCCCTAATGACTTTGGAAAAAAATACGCATTTTTGCTAAAAATTATAATATATGACACTCGCATTTATTGATTGGAATGTTGCACCACAAATATTTACTATAGGAAGCTGGGAAGTTAGATGGTACGGACTTTTATTTGCGTCTTCCTTCTTTTTCGGATATTTACTGATGGGGAAGTTCTTCAAGATGGCTAAATTGCCTGAAACTGCTCTCGATCGCCTTTCTATTTACATGCTTGTCGGCACTGTAGTTGGCGCACGCCTTGGCCACATCTTTTTTTATGAGCCAGCTTATTATCTGTCCAATCCTATAAAGATGCTCTATATCTGGGAAGGTGGATTAGCGAGCCATGGTGCAGCTGTAGGTATTTTAAGTGCTTTAGGAATTTATGCATATCGCGAAAAGCTCAATTATTTATGGGTCACTGATCGTATTGCTATTGTTGTTGCTCTAGCCGGTTTTTTTATCAGAATGGGAAATTTAATGAATTCCGAAATATTTGGTCATGCAACTAATTTACCTTGGGGATTTAAATTTTATCGCGCTTTTGCTCCCGGTACTGATGTAATCCCACATCATCCAACACAAATTTATGAAGGCCTTGCCTACTTGCTAATTTTCGCTTACCTCATTTGGTTCTTCTATAAAAAAGACGGAAAACCTGCCACTGCCTACCTTACGGGTATCTGGATGATTGGCATTTGGGGCGCCCGTTTCTTAATCGAGTTTATAAAAGAAGTTCAGGTTGATTTTGAATCTACAATGGCCTTAAATATGGGTCAATGGTTGAGTATTCCTCTCGTCTTATTTGGAGTTTATTTGGTTTTTTATAGTCGGAAAAAATAATTTCTCGCTAAGGCGCTAAGACGCCAAGAAATTACCAATAAGTAAGAAAAAAAGCTAAAAAGTTTTAGTGCTAAATAACCTTAGCGACTTGGCGGCTTGGCGTGAAAATATATCATGCAAAGGCGCGAAGAAATTATTCTATATTGTACGTGAAAATAGAACTCTTTTTAAATCAAAGTAAACTATTTGCCAAAATAATACAATGCATGCATAGGATATTGTGATATTTATTATATTTGAACATCCAAATAAAACAAATCAAGATTATGATATTACTCAATCCAAAAAACCGCAAACGTTTCTACCCCGATAAGCGTTCTGAAGAAATCATGGCAAAAACTGTTGCTTTTTTCGAAAATAAAGGAAAAGCAAGTATTAAAAAAGACGATCAGGAACGAGCTTGGTATCAAGAGTTTATAGATTTTATTGGCAAAGAAGAGATTTTTGCTGATTTACTTACTCCGGCAAAATACGGAAAAGAGAATTCGCGTTGGGATATGTGGCGCATTCAAGAATTCAATGAAATTATTGGTTTTTATGGTTTACCCTATTGGTATGTGTGGCAAGTTACAATTTTGGGTTTAGGTCCAATTTGGATGTCCGACAATGAAAAGGCCAAAGAAAAAGCTGCAAAATTATTACGCTCAGGCTCAATTTTCGCTTTTGGACTTTCCGAAAAAGACCATGGAGCCGATGTATATTCAACAAGTATGCGTTTATCAAAACAAGCTGATGGTTCTTATTTAGCTAACGGCTCAAAATATTATATTGGCAATGCCAATAAAGCCGATATGGTTTCAACTTTCGGCAAGCTCGATAATGATGAGTATGTCTTTTTTGCTGCCAATTACCAACATTCCAAATACGATTTGGTAAAAAATACCGTAAACAGTCAAAACTATGTTGGCGAGTATGCTTTACGAGATTATCCTGTTAGCGAAGACGATGTTTTGGCAACTGGTCAACAAGCTTGGGACAATGCATTAAACACAGTTAATGTCGGGAAATACAATCTTGGTTGGGCTTCTATCGGAATGTGTACTCATGCTTTTTACGAAGCAATAAACCATGCTTCAAAGCGCAATCTTTACGGAATGTTTGTCACTGATTTTCCACACGTTAAGCGCTTATTTACAGATGCATATACTCGCTTAGTAGCGATGAAATTATATGCTAGCCGAACTGCTGATTATATGCGTTCAGCTTCTCAAGAAGATCGTCGTTATATGCTCTACGATCCGATTATGAAAATGAAAGTAACAACTCAAGGCGAAGAAGTTATTAATTTAATGTGGGACGTAATTGCCGCTAAAGGATTTGAAAAAGATACTTTCTTTGAAATGGCAACAAGAGATATTCGTGCTTTACCTAAATTAGAAGGTACAGTTCATGTAAATATCGCATTGATAATCAAATTCTTGCAAAATTTTCTATATGTCCCTAAAGAATATGCAGATATTCCACAACGAAGTGATGCTACTGATGATACTTTCTTATTCAATCAAGGACCAACACGCGGCTTAGGAAAAATTCAATTCCACGATTTTAATAAAGCACTCGATTTATTCGACTTACCAAATATTGCAATTTTCCGCAAACAAGTGAATCTGTTTAAAGAAACATTAATGAGAGCTCCGGCAACAGAAGAGCAAAAAAAGAATGTTGATGTAATGTTAACCATAGGCGAAATGTTTACCTTGGTTCCTTATGCTCAGCTTATCTTGGAGAATGCCAAAATAATGAAAATCGATGAGGTTTTAATTGATCAGATTTTTGATTTTATTGTACGCGATTTTAGTAATTATGCTTTAGAGTTGTACAATCGTCCAAGCAGTACCGAAAAGCAAATGGAATATTGTATCCGAATGATTCAAAAACCTGCTGTTGATGCAGCAAGAAATAAAACTATTTGGAAAGACTATGTTTATTCTAATGTTGATGCTTATGAGATGAATCCTTAATTTTAAACATTAAATGAATAAAAAAGGCCTTGAAAATTATTTTCAAGGCCTTTTTTTATCTATAAATACGGTCAAATTAATGTCCGCCTTCTTCTTTAGGCATTTTGATTTTATCACCGTGATCTTTAACAATGATTTTTAAGAACTCTTTACTGTAACCGGGTTGTTTTACAATTGGATTTTGTTTACCTGGATCAGCAGTTTTAATATTGCCATCCATATATTTCATAAACAAATACTGATAAAAACCTTTCCAGTTGTGAGTAAGTTTATCTGCTTCGCCACCAGAATAATTGGTGAGGTATTCAACTGCTGTTTTAGGGTCTTTTTCTAAGAGAGCAAGAGCAACTTTATCAACTTCTTTAGTTGCGGCTACAAATCCGTCTTCATACATTTTTTGTTTTTCAGCAATTTCAGGATGAATAGCATTATATCGTGTGTATGCAAAATTAGTTACCTGATTGAAAACCCAGAATGCAGCATCATCACTCCAAACCATCATTTTACCATTCCCTCTTTCAAAAGTACGCGGTGCTTTGGTAATGCTTGAGTACATTGGTGCATAAACTGTGCTAGCGGCATCGTCCATTCCAAACCAGAATATTCCGCCTATTTCGTTAGGCAACCAAGAACGAGATTGAGTAATAAACGAAAAACCAGTTTGTTGTGTTGCTGTTACTCTTTCGTTGCAATACATTTCGCCATCAACTTCCCAAGTCAGCCCTCTCCAGCGGTAAGGTAAAGCGTAAGGACCAGCCCCGGCATCTTTGCTCATATCCAATTCAGTGCCTTCAAGGTGATTACGCATAAAATGCATCATATCCTGAACACTAATTTTACGATTTGGCTTAACCCATAATGGCATACGATTGGTAGCATAAGCATCAATATTTTCATCGCCATTGGCTAAAAACTCGCCATGTTCGATATTTCCTTTAGCGTAGTCCCAATATTTGTCCATATTTTCAACTACTTGATCGAACATAGACCAAACCCGGATTTCGCAAAAGCGAGCACCTCCAAAATCAACAGGAGCATAAGTTTCAGAAAAACTAAAATTTTTGTTTTTTCCTTTATACCATTCCATTTTACGAGCAAAATCAATTACATCATAAGCATAAACAGTGGTGATTTTTGGATCAAAAATTTTGTCCAATTCTTTTGAAGAGATAGATGTTTTTCCATCATTTAGAGGAAAAGTTTCAATACGAGCATGATTAGCGTGGCCGCTAACATAACCATCGGGAATCATACGAGCCACCCATACTGCACCTTTTTCATCGGGTCCTTTACTAATCAATTCCATAATCCAAACTTCGTTGGCATCGGAAATAGAAAAAGATTCACCTGAACTGTAATAACCATATTCTGCCATTAATTCAGCAATTACTTTAATCGCTTCGCGAGCAGATTTTGAACGCTGCAATCCAATGTAAATCAAGCTACCGTAATCCATAATGGCATTCGGATCGCGCAATTCGCTTCGTCCGCCATAAGTAGTTTCACCAATGGCAACTTGATACTCATTCATATTTCCAACAACATTATAAGTTTCTTTAGCTTGTTTTATGGCACCCAGATATTTTCCAGTATCCCATTCATAAACATCTAACATAGCATCGTCTGCCCAAGTTGCTGCCGGCCAATGATATAATTCGCCAAAAAGTACATGCGAATCAGCGGCATAAGAAATCATTGTTGAGCCATCGGTTGAAGCACCCTTGGTAATCAAATAGTTTGTACAAGCATTAGCTTGGTTAATTGTAATAATGGACATCAAAAAAGCGGTCATTATTATGAATAAATTTTTCTTCATACTTATTTGTGTTTTAATTATTTCTTTAATGGATACAAAAATAAAGGAATTGTGCGAACGGCCAAGAAGAAATATTAATCCGCTAATGCGACATTAACTAATTGGCAAATTATCACATTACCGAATTGACATATTATTTTCATCGTTTCATTAAATTTTTGAACTTTGCATTTGCTTAAAAGACATTATCAATTTAATATATGGCAAAGAAAAAAATTCCCACTACGGGAACAGAAAACCTAAAAGCTAGACTTAAACGAAATTTATTAAACCTTTTTCCTCCTTATTGGGGAACAGGTGCAAGAGCAGTTTTTCTTTCGAGCGATTCTAAAGAAGTTCAGATTAAGCTGCCTTTATTTTGGCGCACACGAAATTATGTAGGCACTATTTTTGGCGGAGCTATATATGCTGCTGCTGATCCAATCTATATGATTCAGTTGATAGAATTATTGGGAAAGAAATATGTGGTTTGGGATAAGTCGGCATCTATTCGATTTTTACGCCCAGGAGACAAAACTCTGTATGCACGCTTTTTAGTTTCTGATGAATTGTTAGATCAAATTAAAACTGATGTGGCTAAAAAACATGAAATAGATTTGACTTTGGATGTCGATTTTGTTGATTTAGAAGGTGTTGTATACGCCAAAGTAAGTAAAGTTTTATATATTGCTGATAAGTCGTTTTATAAAACAAAAAAGGCTAATCGCAATAAAGAATAGCCATAGTACTGATACGATAGAGAACCAGAATCAAACAGCGGAAATAAGTGAATTCAACGAATTTTTATTGTAATTTTATAAGCGGCTAAAGGATTACTATGAACAGAAAGGCAAACATTGCTATAAAAGCTGATTTTCTTCATTTTTTGAGTGAATCCGAAATGGTTTATATTCGGAATGGATTACTTTGGGTTGAAGATGGGAAAGTGAAAATGATAGGTTCTGTAGATGAAGTGTCTCCATTTCTTCCAAAGAAATTTACTTTAAAAGATGAATCAGGTAAGCTTGTCTTTCCGGGTTTTATTGATGGTCATGTACATGCAGTTCAAACACAGGCCATTGCTTCTTATGGCAAGCAATTACTCGATTGGCTCGAGACTTACATTTTTCCTTTGGAACAAAAATTTGAAGATGAGCATTTTGCGCGTCGTTCAATCAAGTTTTTTCTGAATCAGTTAGTAAAAAATGGCACTACTACTGCAGCTATTTTTCCTAGTAGACATTCAATAGCAACATCCATTTTATTTGAAGAAGCACTCGCTTTGAATATGCGAATCTTAGCCGGGAAAACTAATATGGACAGGAATGCCCCAATTGCTCTTTGTGATGATACAAAACAAACATATATTGATAATCAACAACTTATAAATAAATATCATCAAAAAGGACGCATAAACTATACGATTACTCCTCGCTTTGCCATTACAAGTACAGAAGCTCAATTGCAAGCACTTGGTGACTTAAAGAAATCGTATCCTCAATTGGCTGTTCAAACTCATGTTTCCGAAAGTCGTAACGAAGTCGATCCCGTTAAAAAGATGTTTCCGCAAGCTAAAAATTATTTGGATGTTTACGACACTTATGGTTATTTGGGAAAAGGCAGCTTAATGGCTCACGCCATTTTTTTGGAAGATGATGAATGGAAAAGGCTGTCAGAAACTCAAACTTCAATTATACATTGTCCAACATCAAATTTATTTTTAGGTTCGGGATTATTCAATATGCAAAAGTGCCGCGATTACAATATTCCGCTTGCTTTAGGTAGTGATGTTGGTGCCGGAAACAGTTTTTCAATGTTAAGAACCGCTTCGGAAGCTTATAAAGTTGCGGCTCTGCAAAATATCGAATTTACTGCGCGTAATGCCTTTTATTTATTAACTTTAGGCGGAGCCAAGGCTCTGAATCAAGATGATTTTATCGGCAATTTCGAAATTGGCAAAGAAGCTGATTTTGTGGTAGTTGATATTGGAGCAACAGAACTTATGCAAGAACGAATTACAAATATTAATAATATCGATGAGCTCTTATTTGTTTTAATGATGCTTGGCGATGATAGGAATATCAAATCTGTTTATTTGCAGGGGGAAAAGGTGAATATCTAAGCAAAAGACTTCCAATCTAAACATCAACTTTTTGAATATTAGTATTATAATCGATTCATCATTTCATCCGGATGAAGAACCGAGATGTTTTGCAAGACATCTTTTTGCCAAGAGATTTATTTTGTTATATCTTAGCTTTAACAATAAATCTATTTTTAAATTAATTATGCGAATCAAGGGTTGAAAAACTAACAAAAAAAGCTCATAATTTCTTGAAAATTAACGATTTAAATTAGAATATATCCCTGAAAATCAGTATCTTAGCGTCAGTTACGAATTGACAAATAAGATATGATTTCCAAGGATAAAGAGTGCAAGTTAATAGAAATTTACTTTTATGTGAGTGAAAAATTTGAAAAAGAATTGAAGTTTTATAGTG
>JAQIBR010000017.1 GCA_027858955.1 Bacteroidales bacterium | reverse complement strand
AAAGCAGAAATTTTAATATTTGGGTTTTTCAAAAAACCTAATTTCTTTCGTTCTGCCCTAATTTCATAACGTACTTTATTGGCTGGTATAAAAGGCAAATAATTGTCATTTTCCTGCTTTCCAGTAACCGAAGAAAAAGTCCCCTCGATATGTAACCATGGTAATGATTTAGGATGAAAATGAACACCTGCTTCACCACCGTAAAGTTTTGCATTTGTTTGCGAGAAACGATAAATACCTATACCAGTTGAAGTTGTATCTGTGGTTGGTGAAATGAAAATGTAATCATTAATTTGATTATAAAAACCAGCCAAATCAAAGGATAGAAATTCACCATGATAATGCATACTTAAATCTGTTTCAAATGAATTTTCAGGTGATAAATTTTCATTTCCAATCTCGTATCTGTCCCCATGCATTCCATTTGATGTTAATTCTGATAAATTTGGGACACGGTATCCTTTTGCAAAATTAGCTCTAAACATTATTTTTTCATTAACGTTATATGTAGCACCAACTGACCCGTTAAGGTTTGAAAAATCCTTATTTACAGGGGCGTGATAACCGTTTGTCCCTTCTGTTCCCAATGCAAAAGTTTCAGTTTTATATATGTCGAAACGCAGACCACCCTGAAATTTTAGTTTATTGAAAATTGTATATTGTGCCAATCCTAAAAATCCTATATTATTAATATTGGCATCAGGTAAAAATTGAGAAGCACGATTGTTAAGGTTTCTGTTATTTTGCGACATCCCTTGTAATCCAATAATATATTCCGATTTATCGTTGGAAGGCAAATACAATTTTGATTCATATGTTATAGTGCTCAAGTTCATTTCAACAAAAGGAACATCAAGTGTTGTTTGAAGTTTTCTTAATGCACTTTGGTAAGCCGCATTTATATCCCACTTAAATTTTCCTAAGTACAGGCTATTCTGCGATGAAAGTAATTGATGCTCCAAGTCTTGATACCAATTTTTATTTTTCCGCCCTTGTTCTGTAATCAAGGGTTTTACAGGTGGAACCGTCATTCCTAAGTCTTGTTTAAAATAGTCGTAGAAAACCTTAAAAGTTCCAATTTTGCCAGTATATCCCGTATTGGCATTGAAAGTCATTTCGTTGAATCGTGAATTTGGAACATAATTACCACCGCCTTGTAAATAATCGGCATGTGTTTTATGACCAAAACGAAAACCCCCAAAAAGATTTTTGGAAGCTCCTTTCAAACCGATGCTATTGTTCATCCCAAGTGTATTAGAATGCAATTGCATACGGTAGTCTCCAAGTATTTTCCCAACTGGTGCGGGCTTTTCTTTTATAAAATTAATAACTCCACCTATTGCATCCGAACCATAAAGCAAAGAAGCAGGTCCCTTAATAATTTCAACTCTTTCCACATCGTTTTCATCTATGCCTAATGGGTGGTTTTCACTGAATTGATAATTTTCAATTCGGACACCATTATTCATAATCAAAACGTCATTCATTGAAAGTCCACGTATTACGGGTTTTGAAACGCCTTGTCCTTTGGCTATCATATCAACACCAGGAACTTGGGTTAATGATTCCATAAAATTAGGTGTTCCGGACAATACAATATCCTTGCTTTTTAATACGTCAATTTTTACAGCATTTTCATGTTGTGAACTTACATATCCACCTGTAATCACCACTTCCTGCGACTGAATAATCGCTATTGTTAATATAGCATTTACTTCATTTTCAGTTTGTGAAATTCCAATTGTTTTAATTTCAGTATTATATCCTACAAATGAAAATTGAATTTTTATTTTCCCATTTGGAATATTGCTAATCGAATATTCTCCTGCTTGATTAGTTATTGTCCCCTTATTGAGTTCAGGCAAAGAAACTGATGCACCAATCAATGGTTCATTATTTATATCTGTCACCTTACCTTTTATTTGATTTTGAGCGTTTACTTTTATGAAAAGAAACAACACAAAGAAAATTAAAACGATTTTCTTCATTTTATTACGATTTTAAAATTTACAAATAAGTTTATTACATCATTTAAGATGTCATTATTTTACCTGTAAAAATTGGAGGTGCTCGTAATAAAAATGAATACTTTGAATTATTACAACAATATACAAAATTGTAATTGTCATTTTGTTTTACACAGTAATTGTGTCTTTGTGTATTTTGTATATGCTTTTCAACTGAAAAAAGTGATAGTTCAAAACTTGGAATGGGACATTTTTCGTGATGTTCATGAAAATGCTTTTCGTTTTTGGCAGTGCAAATAAAATGGTCATGGTGATGAAAAAGTCCGTCAAAAAGCTTAACCGTCATTGGTGTCAGGAAAATAAACACCAATAATATTGAAATAATATGTTTAAGCTTTTTTGTCATTTTCTATTTTGCAAAGCTAGTTATTTTATAATCATTCCAAATAATATTATGTGACACGGCAAGATTTGGCTCTTTGACTTTTGCGAAGCGTTGGCTTGTGTGTCGGGCAAAAGGCAATGTGCCAAATGTGTGATGGCTTTCATTTTCTTTCTTCTGCGGGTCGGCAAAAAAACTAAATCTTTTGTCTTTCAAGTCAGTCCCTTATTTTATTTTGTATTTCGTTGTCAAATTCAATTTTCTCTGTCAAGTTTGTAGTATGCTGTCTTTTTCTTCGACTTGTTGCTAACTTGTTATATCACAATAAATATCACGGTTTATCACTAATAATTCCCGGATAAACGCAATTTTTTATTCTATTATCGGATTCAACTATACTTTTTACTGCTATGTCTGGTGGACTTTCAATTTTAAATAAATCTTTCTTTGATGCATGCGTGTATATCATAGTGGTTTCGGGTTTTGAATGTCCTAATAACTCTTGAATATATCGTATAACTATCCCGCTTTCTAATAAATGTGTTGCATAGCTATGACTTAAACCCCGATAAGCTGTCGGAGTAATGTAAAAGTAATTCTATTTTTCTCATTTCCAAAGCTTTTAAGAATACTTTTTAAGTATATTTACAGGAAAACAGATTTTTTCAACTATTTACAAAAGCGATATCATATTAAAACTTTAAAAAAATTGCTAAGCTATAGCAGCGCAACCCAACACAAAAAATAATGAAAGATTACATTAAACTACTGGAAGAAGAATTTATAATTAACGCAAATTCTGCAAATGCCATTAGTCAGAAAGCGTATCTAAAAAATCAATTCGAATTCTTTGGAATGACTGCTCCTTTAAGAAGAGAGATTCAAAAGCCTTTTCTGGTCAAAGCATATCTGCCACCAAAAAAAGAATTAGAAGGCTTAGTAAAAGAACTTTGGCAAAAACCCCAAAGAGAGTATCAGCATTTTGCTCTGGAGTTAACATATAAATATGTGAATCAGATGGAAATGAAAGATATTGAGCTTTTTGAATTTATGGTTATCAATAAAGCAATTGGTTGGATTTTAAGAGATTATAGCAGAATAGATTCAAATTGGGTTATGAGTTATTGTGAAAAAACAAAGCTCAGTAATTTAAGTCGTAGAGAAGCTTTACGCTTGATTAACAAACCATAAGCGATTCTTCATTTTACTTAGAAACTGTCTAAATTTCTTTTTAAAAATTGTCTATCTTAGAAAATTTTGTGCCTTTTTGGTGTTTTTGTGTTTTTTGCCAAAGGCATCCCTTCGGGAGTGGCGAAATAAATGAACAAAGCCGGGAGCATCTCTTGGTATTATTTGCCATCTTGAACGTTCCTCTTTTCGGAAAAGATTCCTCATTACCTGAATCCCCCATATATGATTTTCTTTATCTCCAAACCTCAATTGACTTAAAGGAATTCGAATCTCGGCATTCCAACCTTCATTGTCAATCGAAGTTTTTAAATACCAAATAGGATTCCAGCTGCTATCCCAATTTCTGCCGTTTTCTGATATTGCTTCATCCCCAATTACGCCTGAAGCAGAAGCAGAAAATGAAAATGCAGTTTGCTGATCCAAATCACTGTCAATATTTATTTCCACAAAATCACCGGGAAAACGATCGCGTCTTGCCAATAATTTCGAAATCTTATCAGGTTCAGTATCAAATGATTTTATATAAAAATATACGTTATCGTCATCATACAAAATTTTGAATGACGTTTTTTGAGATGGGGCTTCTCCTTCGTTGGGTGTGCTTTGAATAAAATCACCGCTCCATTCAACCATATCCCAAATTTCCGCATCTAAAAGGCCGTCAATTACAGGTGCTTTTTCTGTTTTCTTGGTTGTGTAGGTTCTTTTTTCGGGGCTATTTGCAAAGATGGAAGAAAAGCAAATAGAAAATGTTACAATTAGGATAAGGTGCTTCATAATGAGAACTTAATTCAGAATTCAACAATGGACTGTGCCTTTTGCAAACAATAATGATTATCACATATTGTATAAGACTTAGTGAACACCAAATTGTTACACCCGTTTTAAATTAAATTTTTAATCAAGAGTATAAGAAGCACAGGTTTCGTGACTATCATTGACAATTTCATCAAAGCGTTCTTGTGTAATATACTGCGGAGTATAATTCACGCCTTGCAATTCAAGCTGACCCATAAAACCCCGTAAATGATTGCGCGAGCCACAATTTAAAAAGTTAAATACCGATATGATATCCGCATTTTCGGTTTCCCCCAGATATTTCTCTAAATCATAAATATCAACGTCTTCAATTATAGCTCCTACTGTTAAAGCATCAATTAAGGATAAACTACCTTTAGCTACCAAAGCATCATACAATTCTTGTATATGTTCAATATTATAAACTCCAATTGTAGACGAAGCCGTATTTGTGATATTGTATTTCGCCAATAACTGATTTACTGCGGCGATATGCGTTAGCTCACTTTTTGATATGGAATTAAAAATTATTGTTCCGTAAATATCGAAAAGCGTTACATATACATCATAGGCTAACTTTTCTTCTTCCATCATATAATGCATCATTTCCAGTTCCGTGGCCGTTAATTGTACTTCAATAGGAGTTTCATCTTCAACGACTATTGTTTCTTCTTTTTTGCATGATGTAATTACTAGTGTAATTAGCATTAAAAAGGGAATTAAATTCTTCATGTTTTTCATACTGTTTGTTTTTACTGACATTTAGGCATTGCATTACCAAATTGCGTGCCGAAAAATGAAAGACTATTAAAAAATTTGTTAAAATATATTTATTATTAATAACTTGTTGTCTAACAGGGGTATATTCTTTTATTAACTTTATCAAAACACGTATTGCTATTCTCTTAAATAAAAGCGAACTTAGCTCACAACATAAATTGGCTCAATTCTTGAAAGCATCCAAATCTTATAATTAGAAATAATATATACCCCGGCTATGTTAGAAGCGCTCATAAAATTCAGTATTAAAAACAAACTGATTGTAATTCTGTTTACAATCTCCACTGTAATATTTGGTTTATTTTCGATAACACAAATCCCAATAGGAGCAGTACCCGATGTGACTAATAATCAGGTACAGGTAATTACAACTTCACGCAATTTATCCACTCAGGATATTGAGCAGTTTATTACCTATCCTGTTGAATTGGAAATGGCGAACCTGCCGGGAGTTCAAGAAATCCGTTCGGTTTCAAAATTTGGTTTGTCGGTAGTAACAATTGTCTTCGACGATAATATGGGAACCTATCTTCCGCGTCAATTAATTGCCGAAAAAATCAAAAGTGCTCAGGAAAAAATCCCTCAAGGTTTTGGAACTCCAACCATGGGGCCTATTACAACGGGATTGGGAGAGATTTACCAATATATTATAGATACTAAGCCCGGATACGATTCGGCGTATTCTGTTATGGAATTGCGAAGTATTCAGGATTGGATAGTTAAACGTCAATTGTCCGGGATTCCCGGAGTTGTTGAAGTAAATACCTGGGGCGGTTATCTCAAAGAATACGAAGTGGCCATTAATCCCGAGCGATTACGTGCAATGAATACGACTGTTGTCGAGATTTTTGATGCTCTGGAAAAAAACAATGCCGTAGTTGGAGGCGGTTATATCGAAAAAGGAAATCAGAGTTATTTTATTCGTGGCGAAGGTTTGGCCAAGTCTTTTGAAGACATAGAAAATATTGTAGTTACCAATCGAGATGGAATTCCGGTTCTTATTCGTGATGTCGCCAAAGTACAATTGGGTCACGCAACACGTTTTGGAGCCATTACCGGCAACGGCGAAGGCGAAAAGGTGCTGGGGCAGGTTATGATGCTTAAAGACGGTAATTCGAAGAAAGTAATCGAAGCTGTTAAAGAGCGTGTGGCAGAGGTTGAAAAATCGCTTCCCGAAGGTGTTTTTATCAATGCTTTTCTCGAAAGGAGCGAGTTAATCGACAAAACTACTTTTACCGTAACCGAAAACCTGATACTTGGTTTTCTAATTGTTTTATTTATCGTAATTCTTCTGCTGGGAAATTTGCGCTCAGGTTTAGTAATTGCTTCCGTAATTCCTTTGGCTTTGCTTTTTACGCTTTCGCTGATGTATATTTTCGGTGTTGACGCAAATCTGATGAGTCTTGGAGCTATCGACTTTGGAATTATCATCGATGGGGCCGTGATTATCGTGGAGTTTATCGCTTTCCGAATAGCACTGAAATGGAAAGACATCGGGCATTTAAAAGGTATTGAAAGAAGCAAGGCCTTGGATGCCATTACTCTTTCAAGCACAAGTAAAATGGTGAATTCCGCCATTTTCGGCCAGTTGATTATCTTAATAGTATTTATCCCTATTTTATCGCTTACGGGCGTTGAAGGAAAGATGTTCAAACCTATGGCGATGACATTTTCCTTTGCATTGATTGGAGCAATGATATTTGGCTTCACCTATGTTCCCGTGGTTTCCAGTCTATTTCTGAGACCACCAAAAAACACAAACAATTTTTCGCATCGAATGATGAACTGGTTGAAAAACCTTTATATCCCATCCATCGAATTTGCGATGGCGCATAAAAAAACAGTTCTTGGAGCTTCTGTGCTTTTATTGGCAATTTCTGCTTTTACGTTTACTCGTATGGGTGGTGAGTTTGTTCCAACTTTGGACGAAGGCGATTTTGTAATTCAGCCTGTCTTGAAAACAGGAACTTCACTAAGCAAAACCATCGAGATAACTACCCGAATTGAGCAAATTCTGCTGGATCAATTTCCCGAAGTGGTTCAGGTAGTGAGTCGTATTGGCGCTGCCGAAGTGCCAACCGACCCGATGGCAATGGAAGAATCGGATATCATTATCAAACTAAAACCAAAAAGCGAATGGGTTTCTGCCAAAACAAAAGATGAATTGGCCGATAAATTCAAAGAGGCTCTATCGGTAATTCCCGGAATCGACTATGAATTTACACAGCCGATAGAAATGCGTTTTAATGAATTGATAACAGGTGTACGTGCCGATTTAGCGATTAAAATATTTGGTGAAGATTTAAGTGTTCTTGCCGAAAAGGCTGATGAAATAAAAGCTTTGGTCGAAAACGTTGAAGGTGCTTCTGATATTACCATCGAGAAAGTAGAAGGACTTCCGCAAATGAGCATTCAATACGACCGCAAACAAATGGCTAAATACGGGGTGAGCGTAGACGAATTAAACAAGGTGGTTTCTCTTGCTTTTGCAGGTGTTTCGGCAGGTTATATTTTCGAAGGCGAAAAACGTTACGATTTGGTAATGCGTTTGCACGAAGATTTCCGCAAAAACATCAGCAATATTCAAAAATTGTATGTTACCATTCCAAACGGAAATTTAATTCCATTGCGCGAAATGGCAGATATTACATATTCAACGGGGCCCGCTAAGATTTCACGCGACGATACCAAGCGTCGCATCGTGGTTGGCATCAATGTAAGAAACCGAGATTTGGAATCCGTTGTTGACGATGTTCAACTATTGATTGACGAGAATATTCATTTCCCGGCAGGCTATTTTGTAAGCTATGGCGGTCAGTTCGAAAACTTACGTTCAGCAAAAGCAAGGCTGATGATTGCCGTTCCCGTCGCTCTTTTATTGATTTTTATCCTCTTGCATTTTGCTTTTGGCTCGGTTAAAGAAGCTTTGATGGTTTATACTGCAATTCCGCTTTCTGCCGTTGGAGGTGTTTTCTTCCTTTGGCTGCGCGATTTGCCTTTCAGTATTTCTGCAGGGGTTGGTTTTATTGCTCTTTTCGGAATTGCAGTTCTCAACGGTATAGTGCTTATCGAACATTTTAAAGAGTTGAAAGAACAAGGTATAACAGATATTAAACAAAGAGTTATTCAAGGCGCTTCCGAACGAATGCGTGCCGTTTTACTTACTGCATCAGCAGCAGCTCTGGGATTCTTTCCAATGGCATTTTCGCACGGAGCAGGAGCCGAAGTTCAACGTCCTTTGGCAACTGTTGTTATTGGCGGTTTGATAACATCAACACTCCTTACGCTTATTGTTCTGCCAATTTTATATTATCTCTACGAAAAATCAAAAGAAAAACGATTGGGGAAAAATAAATCAATTATAACAAGCGTGCTTCTCCTGTTTTTGGTCTTGCCTTTTGCAGCTGAGTCGCAAGAGTCAATCACTCTAGAAAAAGCCATAGACATTGGATTAGAAAACAACAATGCGCTCAAGGCTGCTGCCTTCTCCGTTGATGAAAAGCAGGCATTATTAGGCGCTTCCTTCGATTTGGACAAAGCTAATGTGTATTATAATTACGATGAAAATAATGCCGGAATAAACGGCATTCCAATAAAAGTGTGGGGTATTTCTCAGGCTATTCGTTATCCGGGTATTTATTCTGCGCAAAGAAGTGTGGCTCAAAATGAATTGGAGATGAAGCAGGCTGATTATGAGCTTCAAGAGCAAGCTTTCCTTGAAACTGTATCTTTGGCCTACTATCAATTGGTTTATCTTCAAAAAAAGCGAAGTATACTCGCTCATCTGGATAGTTTGTATTCGGGTGTGGCTCATTCTGCCAAACGAAAATACGAACTGGGCGAACAGAATTATCTGGAAATGCTTAATACACAAGCTCAGAAGCAAGAGATTTCGATGCGTTTAAAGCAATTGGACGAAGATATTAAAATTGCTTCTTTTGAATTAAACAGCTTTTTGATGTTGGAAGATGATTTTACGGTGGCAGATACAAATTTGGCAAAACTTGACTATTTGCCGGCTGAACTTGAAAATCATCCTGAAATGTCAAGAATAGATAAGCAAAAGCAAAGCACTTTCTCTCTAATGCAATTGGAAAAGGCCAATCGGATGCCGGATTTGAATCTTGAATATTTTCAAGGGAAGAATAACGGGCCTGCCGCTCAGCTTTATCAGGGATTTTCTGTCGGTTTGGATGTGCCGCTATGGTTTGGTGCTTCAAAATCTAAAATAAAAGCCTCGGCTATTCAGCAAAAAATGGTTGAGCAATTGTCTTTCGCTGTTTTACTCCGTTTACAAACCTTACAAAACCAATTATTGGGAGCTTTACATCGCGATGAGCAAGCACTTGAATATTACGAAACAAAAGGCAAAAAATTAGCTGAAGAATTGCTCAAAGTGGCTCAAAAGAGTTATCAGCTTGGCGAGATTAATTTCCTGCAGTTTATTCAAAGTGTACAAAGCGCACAGCTTATCGAACTTGATTACCTCGATAACTTAATTTCCTTCAATCAAAATTCGATTCGTTTAAAATATTTAAATCTAAAATAATGAATACATATAAGCAATTTTTCATTCTCCTCTTTACAATAATACTCTTTAGCTCTTGCGATAATGCGACAGAATTAATTGAAAATGAAGAGGAAAACACAATTGAAAGCAATCAATTTATTGTTTCCAAGACACTTTTGGAAACTACCAATATGAGTATTGGACAGGTAATTACTCACGACTTTTACGATATTGTTCAGGCTACCGGAACTATTGATGTGCCAATGAGTTCAAAGGCTGAAGTCAGTCCTATGGTGGCAGGTTTTGTGAGCAGCCTTCCGTTTGTTGTCGGCGATAAAGTAAAGAAAGGTGATTTACTCTTGAAGCTCCAAAATCCTGAATTTATCGGAATGCAGCAATCCTATTTGGAAGCCAACGAAGAATTGAGTTTTTTACAAACAGAATTCGAGCGCCAACAGATATTGTCAGATGAAAATATCAGCAGCAAAAAAAGTTTTCAGAAAGCAAGCAGCGATTATAAATTAAAACAGGCACAATACAGTGGCTTGAAAGAGACTTTGAAATTGCTTAATGTTGATTTGGTCAAATTAGACCAAGGTGTGTTTACTTCAAACATTTGCATTTTTGCGCCAATTGAAGGTTTTATATCAAGTATAAATGCTTCCATTGGCTCTTATGTTGCTCCGAGTGATGTGCTTTTGTCTCTAATCAACACTTCGCATAAACATCTTGAAGTTGAAGTATTTGAAAAGGATGCACTGAAAATTGAGAACGGACAAGCTATCCGTTTCCGTGTTCCCGATGCGGGAAATACTTATTTCGACGGAACTGTTTTTCAGGTAAATAAGGCCATTGATATGGAAAGACGCACTTTAATGATTCACGGCCATTTAAGCAATGAGCACACAAATTTTTTACAGGGAATGTATGTTGAGGCAGAGATTTTAACCGAAAAAATAAATGCTCCGGCCGTTCCATCACGTGCTGTTATAGAAGAAGAGGGACAGTTTTATATTTTACGCTTTAAAGAAGCTGTCGGTGAGGATTTAATCTTTGAAAAAATTGCCGTAGAAGTGGGCAAGGTAACAGAACAATTTACACAAATTCTTGGTGCAGAAATTAAGCTCGGCGATAAGATAATGGATAAAGGTGTTTTCAGATTGGTGGGGAACTAAACTTATTTTAGTGATACGAAGACATTTAAAGTCTTCGTATCACTTTGAAAGTGGTTTTTTTGATCTGAAGCTAGTTGATTAAAAAAACACTAATACCATAATGCTCCTGGTCATGTGGAGGAGACGAGTTCCAATCGCGATATGAGTGAGATCCATCTGTTTCATAATACACGGTGTATTCGCCAGCAGGCAATAAAATTGCCCCATCAAAGCTTCGGTT
The DNA here is from genome assembly GCA_027858955.1 of Bacteroidales bacterium. Classification (GTDB taxonomy): domain Bacteria; phylum Bacteroidota; class Bacteroidia; order Bacteroidales; family UBA12170; genus UBA12170. The sequence goes on along the minus strand of JAQIBR010000017.1, from coordinate 9,389 downwards.
TTTACTCGCCCCTCCTGCCGAATCAGTATTTCTATAAGTCATTTCCCAAACTATTTTGCCTGTTTCCTGATTTCTTATCCAACCTATATCATCCATTCCGCTCCTACCACCTTCGCCAATGGCATAAATTCTAACTTTTGAGTCGTTCTTTAAAGTAAAATTTCTTTTCTCATATTCATGATCCCTAACTCGAATAATTTCAGCTAATACATTCTCATCGGAGATTTTGTGTCCATCAGTCAATTCGAAATATTGGCTATCATCAATGGCTAAAATACTTAGTCCCCATAATTCTGGAATTAAAGGTGGTGCCGCATTCCAATCGCGATAAGAATGAGAGCCATCTGTTTGGTAGTAGGCAATATAATTTCCTTCTTCCAATTCAATTTCTTCGTTAATCATTCTGTTTTTTGTTCCGCCACCGGCATATTCCGAATTTCTTTCCTCAAATTCCCACACTTTTTCGCGGGTGTCCACATTGATTATCCAGCCATAATCGGCCATATCATAATTTCCTGAACGCTCGCCAAGACAGTAAATGCGAACTTTAATGTCTCTTTTAACCGTAAATGCCTGACTCAAATAATCATTATCTCGAGCGCTGTTTAATTCCAAAACAAAATGATTTGGGTTTTCGATGGCACGCACTTTATTTCGCTGATTTTTAGCGACCGATAATGTTATTCCCCAAGATTGTGGGTCGTCTGGTGGTAGCACATTCCATTTATCGTAAGAGTGACTTCCATCGCTTATAAAATAGATTGTATACTCACCTTCTTCCAGGTCAATTTTTTCAGATACTATTCTGTTTTTCCGACCTCCGCCTGCATTTCTATAGCGAGTATCTTCGTTTGGCCATACTTTGTCGAAGGTTTTAGCATTCACTATCCAAGCAAAATCCAATTGTTCGCGGTCTAACTGTTCGCCAATTCCACGAATACTGACTTCTACTTCGCTTTTCACGCTAAAGCTCTTTTGAAAAAACTCATTGTTTCCAGCTCTAACAATAGAAACGATTGCATCTTTGGCAAAAGCATCAATGCTTTTATTCACATCCGTTATTTCGAAATAATTTTCAGGGCCGGAAAGAACCATTGAAAAGTTTGAATATTTACGCTCATTTCTATAATCGTCTCTAGAATCTCCATTAACAATTAGATTAATAAGGTCTCCAAGATCAAAGTCTATATTATCGAAATCATCGTCAACTCCGGCTACATAATATACTTCGTAATCGCCGGCAGGCAAGTCAATTTCTTTCTCAAAATTGAATTTACCAGAATCGCGGTATCTAAAGAACCTGTCATATTCCTCTTCAAGTAAACTCCATACCACTTCGCGTGTTTTACCATCTATAATCCAACCATAAAACATTAAATCGTGACCTATTCTACTATATAAGCCTGCGGTACCTTCAATTTGAATGGTCGCATCTTGGCTAAGATGAAATCCATCGGCATCAACCCTTCCGGTTCTTAGGTATCCTACTTCTATTTCATTATTGCTATTCTGTGCATAAACAGCTTCTCCCATAAGAAAAATACTAAGGAAAAATATTGATAAAAATCTGAGTGTTTTCATAAAAATTATATTTTTATTGATAATAATGTGAAATCATAGTTTAGACTTGGATAGATGGTTTTGGTTACAATTAACCATTAGTCTCTTTCTACTCAGCGAAAAGAAAGCCACAGTTACAGGAATTGTTATTTAAATCTAATGTTTTTGAACACTTTTGTTTTTTGAATTTGGATACCTGATAATTTTGAAGGGAGTTTTTCAAGTCGCCCCCAATTGGGTGTAATTTTTTGCAATTTACAACGATTGCGCTCTTTTTTTAAGAGTTTAAGTATGATTTTATTCATATTACCAAGCGTTATAATGCAATGTTATTAACATAATGCACATAGTTATTAACAATTAACCTGTGCGTTAACGTGTGCGGGCAAGTGCGTTTAAAATAAGCAAAATACCGGTTGTTTTCAACCCTATTTTTGTGGCAAAGGTTTATTTATTGTTTTATAACAAGTCATTAACAAATATTATTATGAAAAAATTTAAATTTTTATTTATTATGCTAATGGGTCTTGGGCTGCTAAGTGTGCAGCATTCTTTTGCCCAGACCGGCACAATTAAGGGGACGGTTATAGATGCTCAGACCCTTGAAACACTCGTAGGTGCTACTCTTCAGATTGAAGGGACTCTCATCGGGGCAATTACCGATATAGATGGTAATTATGTTATAACAAATATGAATGCAGGCACTCATCAACTCAAGGCTTCATTCGTAGGTTTCTCTCCTAAAAATGTGGAGATCACCCTTATTGCTGATCAGGAAATTACTATGGATTTTGCATTGAATTCGGATCTGATGGGACTTGATGAAGTAGTGGTAACTGGAGTAGTGAACGAAAAATCTGCATTACGATCTGCAGATGCTCTCACAACCCTCAAACCAAAGTTCCTATCTGAACTGGGAGCACAGACTACAGCCGAGATATTTAAGGCAATTCCGGGTATTCATGTAGAGTCTTCCGGAGGCGAAGGTAATGCCAATATTTCTGTGCGCGGAATTCCTGTCGCATCAGGTGGTTCAAAGTTTTTACTTTTACAAGAAGACGGACTTCCAGTATTGCAATTTGGTGATATTTCTTTTGGTAACTCAGATATTTTTCTTCGTTACGATAGGACTGTCAACAGGATAGAAGCCCTAAAAGGAGGTTCTGCATCTACTATGGCTAGTAACTCTCCTGCAGGTATTATCAACTTTATCAGCAAAACAGGTGTTAAAGATGGTGGTGAAATAGCAACAACTTTTGGTCTCGACTATCGCTCTCTTCGTACCGATTATAATTTTGGAGGTTCCTTAGGAAATGGGTTTAGATTTAATATGGGCGGATTCTTTAGATCTGGCCAAGGCCCTAGTAATCCTGGTTTTACGGGTAACTATGGTGGCCAAATCAAAGCTAACATCACCAAACAATTTGAAAAAGGTTATGCCAGAGTGTATTTTAAATACCTCAACGACAGAGCGATCAGTTATATGCCTATGCCTGTGAAAGTCACGGGGACTTCCGATGATCCAACTTACGAATCTATAGAAGGTTACGATCTAACAAATAGCACATTACAAAGCCCTGAATTCTTACTGCTGCATGGCATGGATAATGCAGGCAACAGAAGAACCAGCAATATCTCCGATGGTATGCATCCTTTAGTACTATCGGTAGGTACTGAGTTTGATTTTGATATTGGAAATGGATGGCGATTTAAAGATAAATCCAGAATGGCTTTTACCAGTGGAACATTCAACTCTCCCTTCCCTGCACAAGTGGGCAATGCTGATGCCTTAGCCAAAGGCCTTGCAGGTGATGGTTATTCTATGAGCTATGCCAATGGCAGTAATGCGGGAGTGGCATTAAGTCCGGCTCAAATTGAAAATCTGAATGGAAACGGTTTGGCTATGATAATTCACAGTTTTGATGTGGAAATGAATAACCTGAACAACTTTACCAACGATATGTTTTTGACCAAAGATTTAGGAAAAGCCAAACTAACCCTTGGTTACTACAATGCCTATCAAAAAATTGATATGAGTTGGTTATGGCAATCATACCTGACAGATGTTAGCGGTGACGGCGGGCCACGTTTGATGGATGTTCAGAGTTCCGATGATTCCTATAGTACCGAGAATGGCCTTGTGGCGTATGGCGTTCCATTGTGGGGCAACTGCTGCACACGTGGATATGATATGTCTTACGCTATTGATGCTCCTTATGCCAATGTGGAAGTGGAGATTACTTCCGGGTTTAGTGTGGATGCCAGCTTGCGTTACGACATGGGAAATGCTACAGGATATTATTTGGGAAATTATCAAGCCGCTGTGGATGTAGACGAAGATGGAACTATTTCTCCAATTGAAGAAAGCGTTACGCTTTTGGATAATGAAAACCCCAAGCCGGTAAACTATGACTTTGGTTATGTTTCATACTCTATTGGAGCTAATTATCTTTTGGATGAGTTTAAAGCAGTTTATGCCAGATATAGCAAAGGTGGAAGAGCCAACGCCGATAGGTTGTTGTATTCTCCGTTTATCAATGCCGATGGAAATACTGTCGACGGTTTGAGTGCTGACCAAATCAATCAGGCTGAGTTTGGATTTAAATATAAATCTCCAAAGATTAGTTTTACCGCTACTGCATTTTATGATAAAATTTCTGAGCAAAACGAAGAGTTTGGCAAAATCCTGAGCAAAGATTACAATACCTATGGTGTTGAAGCAGATGCTGTTGCTTCAGTATCCGATTTTTATATCGCTGCCGGAGCTACCTTTACAAAAGCAGAAATTACAAAGAGCTTGAATTCGGACGAAGAAGGCAATGTGCCAAGAAGAGTGCCTGCCTTGATGTATAATATCAATCCTTCTTATAGTTCCTTTGAGGGAAAAGCCAACATTGGATTTAGCTTGATAGGAACTACAGATGTATATGCTCAAGATGATAACATTATGGTACTGCAAGGGTATATATACTTGAATGCCTTCGTTAGTTTCAATATTACAAAAGGTCTGGATATCATGATCAATTCAAATAACTTGACTAACACTCTGGGATTTACCGAAATGGAAGGTGATGCTTTTGTGGATAACAGTGTAAACTATATGAGAGCACGCCCAATTACCGGTCGCGCATCTACTGCTACCTTAACTTATAAGTTTTAATGACAATATAGCTATTGCTGTACATTGTAAAGTAGCGAATGGCGGGGAGTGTTTACATAGATATTGGTGGAACCTCCCCGTTTAGTTTAATGTTACGCAAATCAACAACCTTTAACGCATAATTATGTTCAATAAAGTACAATTAATCACCTATGTAGAACGATTTGGGTGCAATAATATGGCTGAATTTACAGCACTTGTCGGAAACGAGTTGAAAGGGCTTGTCGCAGGGGTACACCTATTACCGTTTTTTTACCCCTTTGATGGTGAAGATGCCGGCTTTGATCCCATCGATCACCTTTCAGTTGACCCCAGATTAGGCAAATGGATGGATATTAATGAATTAAGCGGAGAAGTGCAAATCATGGCCGATTTGATAGTAAATCATGTTTCAGCCAAATCAATGCAGTTTAAAGACTATTTAAGACATGGGGAAAAGTCAAAATATGCAAATTTATTTCTGAGCTATGATAAAGTTTTTCCTGAAGGAGCTGCCGAAATAGAGTTAAGTAGAATATACCGCCCCCGACCGGGATTTCCTTTTACTGCAATTAAATTCGATGATGGTACTTCCAAATCAATATGGACTACTTTCACTGGTAATCAAATTGATATTGATGTAAAAAGCACTGAAGGAATAAATTATCTGGAGGAAATCCTTACTACCTTTCAGCAAGTAGGCATCAAAATGATCCGCCTCGATGCCGCCGGTTATGCTATCAAGAAAAGAGGAACCAGCTGCTTTATGATTCCCGAAACCTTTGAGTTTATAGACGAACTAAAAGAGAAAGCCCGTCAAAAAGGAATCGAAGTCTTGGTTGAAGTGCATTCGCACTATAAAACACAAATAGAGATTGCTAAAAAAGTGGATTATGTATACGACTTTGCATTGCCTGTGTTGGTGCTCGACACTATTTTTAACCAGGATGCAAGCAATTTAAGAAAATGGCTAAAAATCAGCCCCCGAAATGCCTTTACCGTATTAGATACCCACGACGGGATTGGCATTGTGGATGTGGCAGAAGAAGGAGACAATGCCGGATTGATCGAAAGCAGCAGACTGGATAATATTGTTGAGCAAATACATATAAATACTCAAAATCAAAGCAAAAGAGCCACTGGTGCAGCGGCTTCTAACCTCGATTTGTATCAGGTGAACTGTACTTATTACGATGCACTGGGAAGAAACGATAAGCATTATTTGCTGGCACGTGCCATTCAATTCTTTGCTCCGGGAATACCTCAAGTGTATTACGTTGGGTTGCTGGCCGGAGAAAATGATATGGAGTTGCTGGCGAAAACAAATGTGGGACGTGATATCAATCGCCACTACTATTCAAAGAATGAGCTAAGGACCGCTCTGCAGAAACCTGTGGTAAAACGATTGAAGGAGTTGATTCTTTTCCGAAACTCGCATCCTGCTTTCCAGGGAGAATTTGTATTACATCCCACTGAGTCAAATGCCCTAAAAGTTTCATGGGAAAACCACAATTATGTAGCAACGCTCTTTGCCGATTTAAAAACTGGCCGATTCGAAATAATCTGCACAGATATATCCGGTAAAATAATAATAAAAAGCTTTTAACTGTTCAAAACCATTAATTTTATTCACATGTCCAAAATCAAACAATCTTCAAAACAGCAAAGTTTAACTGTTGTCAAATGGCTCACCTATATGATGTTTCTGATGTTCGCCATGACTACCGACGCCGTTGGGGTGATTATCCCCGAGGTGATGAAACAATTTAACCTGAGTATGACCGCAGCCGGCTTGCTTCACTATGGGCCCATGGTTGCCATTGCTATTGCCGGGATTTCGTTGGGATTTTTGGCCGACAAACTGGGGAGAAAAGTCACCATTATCATTGGACTTAGCTTGTTTGTTCTAAGCTCCTATATGTTTCTGGCAGGAAAGACTTTTGGATTTTTCTTAACGCTGTTGATGATTTCCGGAGTTGCCATCGGTGTTTTTAAAACCGGTGCCCTTGCCCTTATCGGCGATATCTCCACATCTACCAAACAACACACTTCCAACATGAACAATGTAGAAGGTTTTTTTGGAGTAGGCGCTATTATCGGCCCTTTTATCGTCACTTACTTTTTATTGAAAGGCGTTGAATGGCAGTACTTATTCGTAGTTGCAGCAACGCTTTCGGTGCTGCTGATTGTGATGGCAATGTTTGCTCATTATCCGGCCACAATCAAAACATCTGAGGAGCCCATTAACCTGAAAAGAACTTTCAAGATGATCAAGGATCCTTATGCTCTGGGATTTTCGCTGGCGGCATTTTTATACGTCTCGGTAGAAGCTGCAATTTATGTATGGATGCCAACGCTGATTTTCGGTTATGAAGGAAAGTTACTGCTAATGGCGACTTATGCATTGCCTATCTTTTTTATTCTTCGCGCCGGAGGACGTTTTTTGGGTTCTTGGGTGATGCAGCGATACAACTGGGCAGCGGTTCTTACTGTTTTCAGCCTGTTGATCTTCCTTTGTTTTAGTATCAGTGTGTTTACAGATGCTTCCGTAAGAGTTGTTCTTTTGCCTTTGTCAGGGCTGTTTATGTCGGTGATATACCCTACCATCAATTCAAAAGGAATCAGCTGTTTTCCGAAAGTGCAGGGCGGCGCTGTGGCCGGAATTATTTTGTTTTTTACCGCCGCAGGCGCAGCTGTGGGGCCGCTAGCTATGGGAATGGTGAGTGATGCCTTTGGGTCAAAAGCAATTTATGGATTTATGCTGGCCACTGCATTCGCTGCCTTACTATTTGCAGGCATGCTTTACAACTGGATAAAAAAACCTACTATAACACGTCTTGCTCAAATAGAGCTGAGTGAGTATTCTCACAAAGACGAAAAATGATCCGGAGGAATTCGTGCTGAAATGAAAAGACCATTAATTATCGGACTGGGAGAAGTGCTTTGGGACATGCTTCCGGAAGGGAAACAACTCGGAGGGGCTCCGGCAAATGTAGCTTTCCACGCTCGGCAGTTGGGTGCTGATGCCGTTGTTGTAAGTGCCGTTGGAGAGGATTCTTTAGGCAATGAGATTATAAAAAACGTTAATAAAAAACAGTTGCGCCATCATTTAACAAAAACTGAACAGCCTACAGGAACCGTAGAGGTGAAATTACATAATGGCATTCCTGATTATACCATAGGCGAAAATGTGGCTTGGGATTATATTCAATATACGCCCGAACTTAAACGCTTGACTGATCATGCAGCAGCAGTTTGTTTTGGTTCGCTGGCACAGCGTAGTCCGGTATCGCAACACACTATTCAAAAGATATTGTCTCAAATGCCTAAAAACTCCATAAAACTTTTCGATATCAATATCAGGAAATATTATTACACAAAAGAAACAATTTCTCTATCCCTAAAGGCTTCCAATGTGCTTAAAATTAATTATGAAGAGCTGGGACTTCTTTCGGCCTTGTTTCAATTACCTTCCGACGAAACAGAAAAACTTCGTGCCATCTCTAAAACCTTTGGCATAAAACTTATCGCCTTAACAAAAGGTGAAAAAGGCAGTGTCTTGTATACGGATAGTGAAATTTCCTGTTTAGAAGCTACTCCTGTTCAACTTGCTGACACCATCGGTGCCGGCGATTCTTTCTCTGCAACACTCCTTATGGGATTAATCCATAAGAAAGCATTGAGCAATATTCACCGGCAAGCGGCTCAGGTTTCGGCTTTTGTTTGCTCGCAGCATGGAGCTACGCCTCAATTACCAAGGGAACTGATCTATTGAGTTAATGCTTGGAGGAAACAATATCTATTCGATGTTCCTGTTTTTTTTGCGTGTTGACTCCCTGACCACCAACTCAGCTGCAAGTATTTGCGCAAATGGAATCAATTGTTTATCCAAATTTTTAATACGATAAAAAAGCAAACTGGCAGCTTTGCTCCCAATTTGATAGCCCGAATGTTTGATGCAAGAGATAGAAGGGTTCATGATAGCTGCCAACGGGCCATCACTAAAAGTAAGCAAAGCGACATCATCAGGGATTGTTAAACCGGCTTTTTTAATGGCCAGTAAAGCTCCTGCAAGGTTTTGATCACTTATGGTAAAGATAGCATCGGGAGGATTTTCGCGGTTGATAACTTGCTGAGTAAGGAATTCTGCTTCGTCTAAATTATTGGCGTACAATATGTTTTCATTGTCTGCTTTCATGCCTTGCACCTCCAACGCTTTTCGATAACCTTCGATACGATCCACCGAAATAGACATATTAGGATTGCCGGCAAGCAATACAATATTTTTAAATCCTGATTCAATTAAGTGCATGGTTCCCTCATAGGCAGCCTTACTTCCGTCGATATCTACCTTGAAAATGTTATTTTTTTCGAGCACTTTATCAAAAAATACAATTGGTATGCCTGCATTTTCTATCTCATCAAAATGACTATATTCTTTGGTTTCGTAGGAAACGGAAACGAGCAGACCGGCAATTCGGCTTCCAAGTAAAAGAGTCACATTTTCTTTTTCTCGTTTAAACGATTCATTAGATTGCATGATGACAACATTATATCCCATATTGTGTGCCACTTCTTCGATGCCTTTTAACAAAGAAGGAAAAAAATAAAAAGATATTTCAGGGATGATTACGCCAATAGTACTCGATTGATTCTTTCTTAAATTAACTGCCAGAGTGTTAGGGTGGTA
>JAQIBR010000243.1 GCA_027858955.1 Bacteroidales bacterium | reverse complement strand
AGCATCAACAGCATCTTTGGTATACTATTTTAGAGCAACTATAAAAATGGTAAAATCAGGAAAAGCTGATAATGAGTTAATTGTAGATGCTTATGATCAAATAAGCGATATTGTCGATAAAAACCTTATGAAATACAAATCAAATCCTAAAAAATTATCACAGTGGGAAAACGTAAAAGGAAATATTGATAATACTTTTGAGCCATATGCAACTTGCGATATCTTGATTAATATATATGGTAAAAAATTTGATGCTAATCCTAAGGATATTGCTCTTTTAAATAAAATTACTAAGATTTTAAAGAAAAAGAAATGCACTAAATCAGATTTGTTTTTCAGTTCTACCGAAGCTCTTTATAATGCTGATCCTAATCCTAAATCTGCTATGCTTATGGGCAAAATGAACATCGAAAACGAAGCTTATTCTGAAGCTGCCAAATATTATCTCGATGCTGTTGAGATGATTGAAGATCCTTTAGAAAAAGCAGATATTTATTCTGATTTAGGATTAATCTATAATAAACTCAACAACCATATAAAATCACGTTCATATGCTCGTAAAGCAATTGCTTTAAATCCAGCAGATGGTATGTCATATATACTTATTGGAGATCTTTATGCATCTTCAGCTGCTGATTGCGGCACAAATGATTTAACCAAAAAAGTAGCTTATTGGGCAGCAGTTGATAAATATTATCAGGCAAAAAGAGTCGATACAGAACTTGAAGAATTAGCAAACAAACGTATATCAACTTATTCTAAGCATTTTCCACAGATTGATGTGATCTTTTTCCACGATTTACAAGAAGGCGAATCATATAAAGTTGAATGCTGGATTAACGAAACAACTAAAGTACGCGCTGCGAAATAAAAATAAATTGAAAAATAAAATATCAAAGAAACTAGTCATTTTTGGACTAAAAAGCATTGTTGTAATCTTTTTTACAGCAATGCTTTTTGCTTGTGAGAATCCTATGGAAACTATTCGAGAGCTCACATTGGCAGACACTATCCCCGCAGAAATAGCTAAAGAAGTCCGTATTATTTTTTCCGATTCCGCAAGAATAGAAATGGTATTAACCAGCCCGCTTATGTATCAAATAGGCGGAGATGATCCTTATATTGAGTTTCCAAAAGGTATGATGGTTGAAACTTACGATGAAGACAAAAGCATAGTTTCCGAACTAAGTGCAGAATATGGAAAGCGCTGGGAGAGAACTAAACTTATGGAGATTGAAAAAAATGTCGTTGTTATAAATCATAATTCAGGGAAAAAGCTGCTTACCGAACACTTGTTCTGGAATGAACGTACAAAAAAAATATACAATAGCGTATTTGTAACTATAATTGAAAAGGACAAAACCATTCATGGCGATAGCTTGCGAGCCGATCAAGCTTTTGAACACGTTGAGATATTCAATATTCGTGGCACAATAAAGATAAAAGATGAGGAGCTAAAGTAAAATGACTCAATATCAGATTATTATAATAAGTTTGTTGTTTTCCGCTCTATTTTCAGGCTTGGAAATTGCTTTTATAAGTGCATCCAGATTGAAAATGGTGCTAGATAAAAAGCAATCCAAAGCAAAATGGCTTTTTTCGATCTACAAATCACCATCTAAATTAATTACTACTTTATTACTAGGAAATAATATCTCTCTGGTGTTTTATGGTTTTGCAATTGCCAATGTACTTCAACAACCTATTCAAGAGTTTTTAGGTAGTTTAAGCTCAAACGAGATGCTTATTTTACTTATCCAAACACTTCTATCTACTATACTTATATTAGTTGTAGCTGAATTTTTACCCAAAATCATATTTCAGAAGAATCCAAACCACATTTTGATGGTTTTATCTCTTCCGCTTTTTTTGATTTATTATCTGTTTTTGCCCATTATTACTTTCATAAACTGGATTGCCAAAGGATTGTTCCGTTTAATATTTAATCTTCAATTAAAAGACGAAGAATACATCATCTCCCCTATTGAATTAAATGATTTTGTTCAGGAGATTACAGAAACTGAAGATGATAGTGTCGTTGGCGAACAAGAAAAAGTTTTGTTTAAAAATGCTATTGAGTTTCGTAGTGTAAAAATTCGTGAATGCATGGTGCCAAGAACAGAAATTTTCGCATTGGAAATAAATGAATCTGTTGATGAACTGCAAAAAGTACTTACAGAATCGGGTCATTCAAAAATCTTGATCTATCAAGAAAATATTGATAATATTATTGGTTATGTTCATGCTTTCGATATTTTTTCCAAACCCAAAAGCATTAAAAGCATACTTCGTCAAAACCCAATTCTCCCTGAAAGCATGTTAGCTAATCACGTGCTTACGCTTTTTATTAAACAGAAAAAAAGCATAGCCGTAGTGGTCGACGAATTTGGCGGCACCAGCGGCATTGTAACTTTGGAAGACATTATGGAGGAAATATTCGGAGAAATTGAGGATGAATTTGATAAAGGTATATTAATTGATAAAAATCCGGCCGAAAACATTTATGTCTTTTCTGGCAGGATAGAAATAGATTTTATAAACGAGAAATATCAGCTTGAATTACCTCAGTCGGAAGAGTACGAAACCCTTGCAGGCTATATTATAAATGAATATGGAAGTATTCCGAAAGAAAATGATAAACTGAAGTTTGGTAATTTCAGAGTAGAAGTATTAAAAGCCTCTGAAACAAAAATTGAGCTGATAAAAATGCATATTAAACCAAAGAAGCATACTAAAAAAGATGCCTAATACTTATTTTTTGTTATCCAAATAAGCATCCATATCAAATTCCATATCGTGTAAAAGACCTGTACGCATATCGTAAACCCAAGCATGTACTAAGGGAAATCCGTTTTCTTCGTAACCTTTTCTTATAAAATCAATCTGCATAAGGTTTTCGCATTGTGCAATAACATTATATTCAGCTAATAAATCGTTTTCAATATTTTTATCGGAAATCCCATCCAATTCACTAGCATGTCTTAAACGTACATCACGAATTTTATCCAACCATGAGTCCATTTTACCGTAATGTACACCAGAATTAGCAGCATTAACACCTCCACATCCATGATGACCAGAAACTACAATATGTTTAATTTTTAGCACTTCAACACCATATTGCAATACAGCCATAATGTTGTCATCATCAAGAGAAACTACGTTAGCTATATTCCTATGAACAAATATATCTCCTATATCCATCCCAGTTAAATCACCAATGGGGACACGGCTATCCGAGCAGCCAATATATAGGAAATGGGGATCTTGCTCTTTAAAATGCGCAGTAAAAAAAGACCTGTCGCGTTTTTTTTTATCATCAGCCCATTTTCGATTCTGCTGAAAAATACGATTATATAATTCCTGATCTTCTTCGTTCAATTTATGAAGCGGCATTTTCAAACATTTTAGTCCAATTTTAATACTGCGAGAAATGCTGATTGTGGGACTTCAACATTTCCAACCTGGCGCATTCGTTTCTTCCCTTTTTTCTGCTTTTCAAGCAATTTACGCTTTCGCGTGATATCGCCACCATAACATTTTGCCGTAACATCTTTACGAACAGCTTTTACTGTTTCCCGAGCAATAATTTTAGCTCCGATTGCTGCCTGAATTGCAATATCAAATTGTTGTCGTGGGATTAACTCTTTGAGTTTGACACACATCTTTCTACCAAATTCATAGGCATTATCGCGATGAATAAGTGTTGAAAGAGCGTCGACAGGTTCTGCATTAAGTAAGATATCAAGTTTGCTTAAATTGGCAGGTTTATATCCCGATAGGTGATAATCGAAACTAGCATATCCTTTTGAAATACTTTTTAATTTATCATAAAAATCAAATACAATTTCTCCAAGAGGAAGATTGAATGTAAGCTCTACTCTGTCAGAAGTCAGATAAATCTGATTGAGTAATTCTCCTCTTTTATCTATACAAAGTTTCATAACAGAGCCTACATAATCAGATTTTGAAATTATTTGGGCTCTAATAAATGGTTCTTCAATATGGTCGATATATTTTTGATCGGGCAATCCTGATGGATTATGAACTTCTGTAGTTTCTCCTTTATTCGAAACAACTTTATAAGAAACATTGGGAACAGTAGTAATCACATTCATATCGAATTCCCTATCTAATCTTTCCTGAATGATTTCCATATGCAAAAGACCTAAAAAACCGCAGCGAAATCCAAAACCTAAAGCTACACTCGATTCAGGCTCCCAAGTTAAAGAGGCATCGTTAAGTTGTAGTTTTTCTAAACTAAAACGCAATTCTTCATAATCATCAGCATCTACTGGATAAATTCCAGCAAAAACCATAGGCTTCACTTTTTCAAATCCATCTATCGCAGCAAGACAAGGTCTATCAACATGAGTTATGGTATCTCCAACCTGAACTTCTTTGGCAGTTTTAATACCTGATATAATATAACCAACATCGCCTGTTCTCATAACTTTCCGTGGTTCCTGATGCATTCTTAAGACACCGATTTCATCGGCATGATATGTTTTTTCAGAATTAAAGAATTTTACATGATCCCCTTTATTAATCTCACCATTCATGATTCTGAAATAAGCAATAATACCACGAAACGAATTAAATACTGAATCGAATATTAGGGCTTGAAAAGTTGCTTTAGGATCGCCTTTTGGAGCCAGAACACGAGCAACAACTGCTTCTAAAATTTTATCTATTCCATAACCAGTTTTCCCGCTAGCATGAATAATATCTTCAAGTTTACATCCTATTAAATCGATTATTTGATCAGAAACTTCTTCTGGCATTGCATTATCGAGATCCATTTTATTTAATACCGGAATTATCTCCAAATCATTTTCAATAGCCAGATATAAATTGGAAATGGTTTGAGCTTGAATACCTTGGGTAGCGTCAACTATCAATAAGGCTCCTTCGCAAGCAGCAATTGAACGTGATACTTCATAAGAAAAATCGACATGACCGGGAGTATCAATTAAATTAAGTACATATTGCTTATCATCAGCTTCATAATCCATTTGAATAGCATGGCTTTTAATAGTAATGCCACGCTCACGCTCTAAATCCATACTATCGAGAGCTTGAGCCTGCATATCACGACCGGTAACAGTGCCCGTAAACTCTAATAAACGATCGGCTAGGGTGCTCTTGCCATGATCAATATGAGCAATAATACAAAAGTTTCTAATATTTTCCATTCACAAATTTTTCTTTATCGCCAAAAAAAGAGGCCCCTGTTTTTCTAATATTGTACGTAATTTTTAAGCTTTGCAAATTTACGCTTTTTTAATAGATTTTGTATTGATATTTCCAAGCTCACTATAAAAGTATTGCTGTTATTGCTTAATATACATAGCAAAGGCTTCTCTTAAATTGAAACCTTCGCTTGACATTCATAAAAACTGTTTTTAAAGCAGTCATCCGATGACTTGCTTATAGAAAAAACCCACAAATAAGAAATACTCGACTGCTCTTATTCGATAGTCATCGGATGACTACAAAATAGCCTTAATTGTAAACAGCTGTTTTTCAATCAGTCAGCTGACGACTCGCTTTTCTAGAAACCCCCAAACAAAAAATGCTCAATTGGTGATTATTCGATAGTCATCGGATGACTTACCTATTTCCTCACTTAATAATTGTTTTCTTTGATTTCGAAATATGATTGTGGGTGCAAACAAGCAGGACATGTTTTGGGTGCTTTATTCCCCTGGTGTAAGTAACCACAGTTGCGGCACTTCCAAACTATTTGCCCATCTCGTTCAAAAACCCTACCTTCTTCAAGGCTATTATATAATTTATTGAAACGCTCTTCATGAGCTTTCTCAACTCTAGCAATCATTTTAAAAGCTGTTGCTACTTCTTTAAAACCCTCTTCTTCGGCTATTTTGGCAAACTCAGGATATAATTCTGTCCATTCTTCATTTTCTCCTTCCGCCGAAGCTTTTAGGTTTTCCATTGTTGTCCCAATTTTTCCAGCTGGATAAGTAGCAGTAATCTCAACCATTCCGCCTTCTAAAAATTTAAAAAAACGTTTGGCATGTTCTTTCTCATTCAAAGCTGTTTCCTCAAAAATGGCAGCAATTTGTTCCAATCCTTCTTTCTTGGCTTGTTTCGTAAAATAATCGTAACGCATACGTGCTTGCGATTCTCCGGCAAATGCTTTTAATAGATTTTGCTCTGTTTTTGTTCCTTTTAATGACTTCATATCTTTTATGTTTTTATGTTTAATTCACTTTGTCCCTTAATCTCTTTGTACCGCATCTAACTCTTAAATCATCACTCCATCTTAACAAAATCATCCTTGGATACACCACAAGTTGGGCAAACCCAATCGTCAGGGATATTTTCGAAAGCAGTTCCTGGAGCTATTCCTCCATCTGGATCGCCTTCTAAAGGATCGTAAATTTGCCCACAAACAGTACATTCCCACTTTTGTGATAGTGGATCTTTTGAAATTATTTCATCTTTCTCTTTCTTAACAAGTTTGGACTTATCAACATAAGTTGGCGCATTCTTAGGTGCCACTCCATTCTTTACTTCGCGATAATAAGCATATGTCATGGGTTCTTTTGACTCATCTAAAAGTTTACTATCGATAACTTTACCAATAAATATAATATGAGAACCAACATCTACTTTTTGGTCCACTTTGCAATCGAACCATGCAATACAATCATCAATTAAAATTGGTGTCCCATTTTGTCCTTCCACAAAATGAAAACCTTCGAACTTATTGATTTCGGCACCTGTATTATAACCCATTTTGGATATAACCTTTGAGCCAGCATTTTGATCAAGAATGGAAACGGAAAAAGCCCCGCTTTCTTCAATCATTTTAGCAGAATAATTATCCTTGCTACAACTTATTGCTAGTTGAGCCGGCTCGGCAGTTACTTGAAAAACAGTATTTGCGATATAGCCATTTAATGTGTTACCATTTTTTGTGCTAACTACATACAATCCGTACGATAATTTAAAAAAGGCTTCAATTTGCATACAATTAATTTTATATGAATTATCTAATTATGATTGGTTTATTATTAAATTCCATCTTCTTTTTTGAGCCCACAATTTAATAATAATTTATCAATTTATTATAATAATTTATCCGGCATTAATTTTCAAGCGCAGAAAAAGACAATATAGCAGATAAGAGAATCTGATAGAATTTATTACCTTTGACCGACTCGAATAGAATTACGAATTAACCTTAAAAAGGAGGCCGAAAATGATAGAGACGGTTAAGATTGGCACCCTGCGTTGGAACCACATAAATCATCCTACTGAAGAAGATTTCGATTTTTTACTGAATAAATATCATGTTCACACTCTTGATATTGAGGATTGTAAAAGTAAGGTTAATCAGCGACCCAAAGTCGACAGTTACGACGATTATTATTTTCTTATCCTTCATTTTCCCATCTTTGATAAGCTTGGAAAATTTTTACGTGCCAAAGAGACCAAAATTTTTTGGTGGGAAGAACAAATTACTACTATTGGAGGTTCAAATTGGGTCATTGGTAAAATGTTTCAAGAAGCCCAAGATCAGGAAAACCGAGGAGAAAGATTTGATGTTGGAACTACAGATGCTTTACTTTATCTGATTATTGAAGCTATTATGAAAGAGTCATTTCCGGTAGTTAGGCGCATTGGAGATGATGTTGACAGAGCTAACCGTGAGCTTTTTGACAAGAAATCGGAAAAGGTGATTGAACGAATTTCTATGACTCGTAAAAACATTATTTTACTTAATACAGTTATTAAGCCTCAATTAAGAATTTTTCTAAGCTTTGAAAAAGGAAATGTAGAAGGTTATGCCGAAAATATGGAAGATTACTGGGGTAATATACACGATAATTACCAAAAAATGTGGGATATGGTTGAGGATTATCAGGAATTAATTGAAGGACTCAGCAGAACTTTTGATTCTTTAATGGCTAACCGTACTAATGAGGTGATGCGTATTCTCACTTTAATTTCATCAATTATTCTTCCTCTTACTTTTATCACAGGTATCTACGGAATGAATATTGACTTGCCGGGGCAACATAAAGGTGTTGCCTTTAGTCTTATTCTGGGAACTCTAATCACAATAGTTGTGGTAATGGTTATATATTTCAAGAAAAAGCGTTGGATGTAAAACACTATCGTACAATTTATTATAAAATTTTGTCATTTGTAGAACCTTGAAAGTTCCATCTCTCTGAATCAATAAATAAAAAAACCGCTTAAATCTTTCGAAATAAACGGCTTAATTCCTTGTAATCTTCCTTATTTGTTGACCCAATAGGGCTCGAACCTATACTCTTCTGTACCAAAAACAGACGTGTTGCCAGTTACACCATGGGTCAATTGCGAAATGCGATGCAAAGATATATTTTTTTTGAAAACAGAAAAGAAATAATTCTGAAAATATTCTTTTTAATTATTACCTAAGGAGCTTTATTTTACAACAGGATTAGCAAGTGCCAGAGCTGCTTTTGCCGCCATCTCTTTATCAAAATGAAATAAACCTCCTTGGCTATTTCCAGCCAGAGTTATCATATCTAATATTTCACGTGCGCCAGACTCCTCTTCAACTTGTTCCTGAATATACCATTGAAGGAAATTAGATGTCAAATAATCTTTTTCTTGCATACAAACTTCAAACATGGAGTTAATCATTCCGGTTACGCTTTTTTCATGAGTCAAAACTTCTGTAAAAACTGCAAGAATATCATCCCAATTATTTTGAGGCTTCGGCAAACTGTCGATTATTACATTACCATCTCTCTCACTCACATAATGCACTAATTTTATCATATGCATACGTTCTTCTTCGGCATGTGCATACAAATATTTTGCACTTCCTGAAAACCCATTTTTATCGCACCAAACTCCCATTGCAAAATATAAGCGAGATGCATGTTCTTCAGCATTAATTTGTTTGTTTAAGCTTGCTTCTACTTTTGTGTTCATAATCTATATTTTTTTCAAATTTACATTCGATAAATGAAAAAGGCAAACATATTTCTTGCCATAAATCTCTTTTGTTCAATTAAGCGTTTTTCAATGCTTCAGCTCCACCTACAATTTCAAGAATCTCACCAGTAATTGCAGCCTGACGTGCTTTGTTGTATTGCAATTTAAGTTCTTTGATCAATTCTGTAGCGTTATCAGTAGCTTGAGACATAGCTAGCATGCGTGCTCCATGTTCGGCTGCATAAGAATCAAGCATTGCTTTATAAAATTGTACTTTCAAAATAGCAGGAATCAATTCATAAACAATCTCACGTTTTCCAGGCTCAAAAAGATAATCTACTTGCAATTTGCTTTCGCCACTATCCTCTCCTGAATTAACGGGTAATAATTGCTCGGAAGTAACAACTTGAGTAGCCGCATTTTTAAAATGATTATAAATAATAATAATGCGATCATACTCTTTGCTTGCAAAACGCTGCATCAACTCTTCGGCCAAAGGGAAAACATTTTCAAAACTCAGTTCATTAAACAATTCGTCGTGATTACCAATATACTTATGCCCTTTTATTGAAAAATGATCTGTTGCTTTTTTTCCAACTGTTAATACATCCACATTTCCGGCTGCATTTTGATTAGCATAATCTTCATTTATCAAACTTTGTGTTTCTTTTATAATATTGCTATTAAAAGCACCACACAGCCCTCTATTTGAAGTAATTGGCACCAACAAAATACGTGTCAGATCACGCTCTTGCCCGTAATCACCAATACTTTCCTGATCGAGACCAGCATTGATGTTTTGCAAAATCTCATTCAATTTTGCGGCATAAGGGCGCATATTGTTAACAGCATTCTGGCTTTTTCTCAACTTAGAAGCAGCTACCATTTTCATAGCACTGGTAATCTGTTTTGTTGAGTTAACCGATTCAATACGTGTTCTTACATCTTTTAAACTAGGCATGCGCTGGCAAATTTAATTTTCAAATTATTGTTTAAAGCGAGAGACCAAATGCTTGGCTGCTTCAGTTAAAACCTTTGTAATCTCGTCAGAATATTTTCCTAAAGCTATTGCATCGAGTGTATCTTGTTGATTAGTTTCAAGATAATGTAAATATTCATTTTGGAAAGCAGTAATTCTTTTGGTAGGTACTTGGCTTAACAAGCCTTGTGTTCCGCAAAAAATAATAGCGACCTGTTTTTCGACAGACATTGGCGAATACAAATTTTGTTTTAGAATTTCAACGTTTTTTTCACCTTTATTAAGTACCGACATTGTCGATGCATCCAAATCGGATCCAAACTTAGAAAATGCTTCTAATTCACGGAATTGTGCCTGATCGAGTTTTAATGTACCTGCAACTTTTTTCATTGGCTTAATCTGCGCATTACCTCCAACACGAGAAACAGAAATACCAACGTTTATAGCAGGACGAATTCCAGAATTGAATAAATCGTTATCGAGGAAAATCTGACCATCAGTAATTGAAATTACGTTGGTTGGAATATATGCAGCAACGTCGCCTGCCTGAGTTTCAATAATTGGCAAAGCAGTTAAGGAACCGCCACCTTTTACCATTGATTTAATGCTATCTGGCAGATCGTTCATATTGGCAGCAATATCATCGGAATCGATGATTTTAGCTGCACGCTCTAACAAACGTGAATGTAGATAGAATACATCTCCGGGATAAGCTTCGCGCCCCGGTGGACGACGCAATAAAAGAGAAACTTCGCGATAAGCAACAGCTTGCTTTGAAAGGTCATCGTAAATTACTAATGCAGGTCTTCCTGTATCTCGGAAAAACTCACCAATAGAAGCACCCGCAAAAGGAGCATAATATTGTAAAGCTGCCGGGTCGGAAGCAGTTGCCATAACAACAACAGTATAAGGCATTGCTCCCTTTTCTTTCAATATTTGTACAATATTAGCAACTGTTGATCCTTTTTGACCTGAAGCAACATAAATGCAATATACCGGTTCTCCTTTTTCGTAAAATTCTTTTTGGTTGATGATGGTATCTATTGCAATGGTAGATTTACCAGTTTGGCGATCGCCAATAATCAACTCGCGCTGACCGCGACCGATTGGAATCATTGCATCGATGGCTTTAATACCTGTTTGCAATGGCTCATTTACAGGCTGACGATAAATTACACCAGGAGCTTTACGCTCCAGAGGCATCTCGTAAGTTTTCCCTTCAATAGGACCTTGTCCATCAATAGGCAATCCCATAGGATTAATAACACGACCTAACATTCCTTCGCCTACTTGTATAGAGCCAATTCGTTTGGTTCGTTTCACTATATCGCCTTCGTTGATTCCTGATGTTCCGCCAAGGAGCATAACACCAACGTTGTCCTCTTCAAGGTTCATTACCAATGCCAGAATTCCGGATTTCTCAAACTTTACCAATTCACCAGCTTGTGCATTTGTAAGTCCGTAAATACGAGCAATACCATCTCCAACTTGAAGAACAGTTCCTACTTCTTCTAATTCAGCTTCTGTTTTAAAGCCAGCTAACTCTTGTCTTAAAATTGCTGATACCTCAGCGGGATTAATTTGAGCCATATCTTTTTTGTTTCTCTATTATTTACCTGCAATAATCAGGTTGTTTTTAATATTGTCTTTTAATCTCTTGATCAATGTTTTAGTTGATGCATCGTATTGATAATCACCTAATTTTACTACAAAGCCACCTAACAAATCAGCATTCACATATTCGTGCAATCGAACTTCTTTACCACTAAGTCTTTTAAGCATCGTAAGAATTGCTGTTTTAGCATCTTTTTCTAACTCGCTTGCGCTAGTCAACCAAGCATCGGTAATTCCACGATAATCGTTATAGATATTCAGCAATGATTCCGCAATTTGTGGAATAATATCTTCCCGACCATTTTTAGCTAGAAGGCTTAAAAATCTAAGGCTGAGATGATCTATATTCTTTTCGAACAAAGCTGAAAGAACTGATGTTTTTTTGTGCGAATTAACAACCGGACTTTTCAAAAGCAGGGCTAGGTCTCTATTTTCGGCAATCACATCATTAATCAGTTGCATATCTTCGGCAACGATTTCCAGTTTTTGCTGTTCCAGAGCTAACTCAAAAAGTGCTTTCGCGTAACGGTTGGCCAGTCGAATTTGCTTCATCTTTTTAGTTTAATTGATTGTCGGCATCACTTATAAGCTTATCCATTAATCCTTTTTGCTTCTTATCTACAGAAAGTTCTGCTCTCAGCAATTTCTCAGCAATCTCTATCGATAAATCAGCAACTTTATTTTTCAACTCACTTAAGGCAGCGGATTTCTCTTGTTCAATAACAGCTTTAGCGCTGTCGATGATTTGCTTAGCTTCAACATCTGCTTCAACTTTAGCACTGTTGATAAGATCGTCCTTCAGGCGGCCTGCCTCTCGAATTAACTCTTCGCGTTCGTCGCGAGCTTCTTTCAACAATTGTTCGTTATTGGACTGCAAGTTTTGAATTTCTTCGCGAGCCTGTTTAGCAGCTTCTAAAGAATTAGTAATTCCTTCTTCACGCTCTTTTAAACTACCCAAAATCATTGGCCAAACGAACTTGCTTAGCAGGAATAACACTATGCCAAAGGAAAGTGTCATCCAAAAAATCAAGCCTACTCCGGGGTTAACTAATTCCATATTTCAAATTCTTTTATTTATTCAATCAATTAAAATCAAACACCCTGACCAACCGTCAAAGTGCTTGATTGTGTTTTATTATCGATTTATAAAAAAACGATAAGTAAACATACTACAATAGCAAAGAAGGCAACACCTTCGATAAGGGCAGCAGAGACAATCATGTTTGAACGAATGTCATCCGCAGCTTCAGGTTGACGTGCAATACCTTCAACAGCACCGCGACCAATCTGACCAATACCCATACCAGCTCCAATAGCAGCAATACCAGCTCCAATACCAGCTCCCATTTTTGCATATGGGGACAAATCGACTGCAGCTTGTAATAAAATGGTTGATAAAGACATAATGTTTAATTTATTGATTAGTTAATAATATATTCTGTTTAATGATGTTCTTCTGTAGCAGCTCCAAAATAGAGTGCCGACAATAATGTAAATACATAAGCTTGAATTAGAGCTACTAAAAACTCTAAGAAAGTTAGGAATATGGCAAAAGCAATAGATACCACACTAACTCCATATCCCACTGCTGGATTCATATTTCCGAAAATAAATATCAGACTGATAAATCCTAAAACAATGATGTGCCCCGCAGTAATATTTGCGAACAAACGAACCATTAATACAAAGGGTTTCGTTAACAATCCCACGAACTCAACAATCGGCATCAAGGGCACCGGGAATTTTAGCCACCATGGAACGCCCGGAGTATTCACTAGGTGTACCCAGTAGTTTTTATTGCCACTTACATTGGTGATGACAAATGTAAATAAAGCCAAAACCATTGTTACAGCAATATTTCCTGTAAGATTAGCTCCTCCAGGGAAAAACGGTATTAATCCTATAAGGTTATTGAAAAATATAAAGAAAAATATAGTCAATAAATAGGGTAAGTATTTTTCGTATTTCCTTTCACCTATAGATGCTTTGGCAATATCGTCGCGAATAAAAATAATAAATGGTTCTAGCATAGATTGTATCCCTTTTGGAGCCAGCCCTTTGCGTGATTTATAAGATTTTGCAACACTTATAAATACCCACAATATAAATATTAGGCTAAGCCAAAGTGCAAGAACATTTTTAGTTATTGAAAAATCGTAGGGCATTCCTGCTTCAGTATTTTCAACAATTTGATGATGCTTAAGATATTCATCTGTATTGATATAGGCTAATTTTCCTTTATGTGCTCCATCGTGCATCACTGCTAAACCAAATACAATTGATTGATTATGAGTGATATCATCAGAATTGATTATATTATTATTTGCATCGAATAAAGCAGGAGAATGTCCGTGATGAAAAGCACTCGACAAAAAGGTTATCAAACTGCCATCATGATAGACAATTACAGGTAACGGAAAGCTTAAATGAAAATCGCCATAACTTAAAATATGCCATTCGTAAGAGTCAACAATGTGCTCCAAAATCATATCGCCGGCATTAAAAATTTCCTCCTGTTCAATTTCATCTTCATTCGCAGAATGAGAATCATTATTTTCAACAGTATGTTGAGCGAAACTAAGGCTGTTAAAGAGTAAGAGAATGACGACTAAAAAGTAACGGACAGGTCTTATTATCATAGTTTTATTCACACTTTGCCGGGTATAAAAATATTTCTTTCAAATAATTGTGCAATTTTACGAAAAATATGGCAAAAAAGGCGCTTAAATTTTGAATTTAGGTGTTTATTTACGGGAACTGAGTTTGGCTATTTCGTTATTTGATGCACTGAAATATTTTTTTCGCCTTTCAAAGAAATAGGTAATCCATCAACAATGTTAAATTTAAAATATAGTTCGCGGCAACTATTTCATAAACAATCCCGTTAGGGATTTAATGTTTATAGAAAACAATATATCTATTTTGTTGTCCCTGTGGGGACAATACATTAGTATTCAACGAGTAAAAAAACATATTGATAATCAAATGTCACTTTAAATTTATTATTGCTTTAATTTATTTCGTACCTAAAGGCACTTGATTAATGCTTTCTTAATCTTTCTATAAATATTCTGTACCTAATGGCACAGACAAATTAATTCAACTAAAGATGATCACAGCACATCGTATACTGAAATAGCCCTGCGTTTGGGTTTCGAATTGATTTAAAAATATAGAGATTTAAAGAACAGTATTAAACTTTTCAAAGGACAATAATTTATTACCTTCGCCAAAATCAAATGAATTGAGCATGAAAACTCTCTACATAATGCGGCATGGAAAAGCCGAAGAAGGTCAAGATAAGGCCGATTATAAAAGAAAGCTGATTTCGAAAGGCATTAAAAGAAATCAGAAAATTGGCCAAATGCTGAAAGACCGAAAAGGAAAAATTGATTCCATTCTGTGCAGCAATGCATCACGAACTATAGAAACAGCTGAATTTATGGCAATTCTTTTCGGATTCCCTCTAACAGAAATTCAAAAAGTTAAAGAGCTTTATCTGGCACCGGCAGGAATTATGTTGGATTTTTTCTATTCACTTGACAATAATAATTCAAATGTTTTGTTTGTAGGTCATAATCCAGGTGTTAGCGAACTAATAACCGCTATGACAGGACAGTTGGTTGATTGGCTACCTACCTCAGCACTTATTGCCATTGAGATTGATACTGATAAATGGGAAGAGATTAGTGGAGTATCTTCGAAAATTGCTTTTTCTTTGTTTCCGAAAGGGTAAGAAAAAAGATTCAAAACACAGTTCTTTTCGATCCGTCTGATTATTCCGGTACATACTGAACCACTAATTCCGATTCAAACTGAACCACTATTCCGGATGAAACTGAACCATATGTTAAAATGGAATTAACATAAATAATGCAGTTTTTAGGGTTGG
>JAQIBR010000233.1 GCA_027858955.1 Bacteroidales bacterium | reverse complement strand
ATACCAATTGTAGTTCAAAATGCCGCATAGCAAATTTTGAATTTATCCCGAACCTTCGGGAGTTAATGCCGATAGATCAACAAAACCGCAAATTGAACGAAGTGAAAATATGCGGCATTTAGTTGACTAATCGGTATTATTACTATTTGCCTGACTGGGAGTCCGCTATCGAAATATGAACACCTTTTTTTATGGAAAAAAAAAAGTATAATTACAGAGATTTTGGAATTTAGAAATAGCATGACACCCGCTCCCCTGTCATCCTCATCGAACCGTGTCATCCTGAGTCTAAACACCTAAAAAAAGGCGCGTAAAGTGATATGACAAAGATGAATGGAATATCGAATGTCGATTAACGAATGATGATTTCAGAAATAGCATTTTTCTATTGATCATCATTCCTTCTAAAACCTGTGGTGAGTAAAATCGAACTATCGTTAATCGGTGTTCCTTGTTCGATATTAATTCTAGTATAAACTTAACATACAATCAGTTAGACAAAGTTGTCATTGGTATGAACTTTTCGTGACGCCTGTCCGCCTACCGACGGAAAGTATCTCTCGCTAAGCTTGACAAAGTTTGTAATAATAATAGAAACATTAAAGAATAAGTTTGCATTTACAATAGAAACGTTGTAATTTTGTTTTCTTATGGATAAGGAAAAATTAATTCAGGTAATAGCAGACCAGCAAGATTTGCGTTTCAAACCAAGTGATTTACCACGTCAATTGGAATTTAGTGCAGACAGAGAGATCGTGGTCATTTCGGGCATTCGCAGATGTGGAAAATCGACTTTATTACATGAGATCAGAAACAAAAATACTGAGTATTCTTACTATTTAAACTTTGATGATGAGCGCTTATTGGATTTTAAAGTCGATGACTTTCAAGTGCTTTATGAACTATTCATCGAGCTTTATGGCAAACAATCAACATTTTATTTTGATGAAATTCAAAATGTAATCGGATGGGAACGATTTGTCAGGAGATTATACGATTATGGCAATAAAATATATATAACAGGTTCAAATGCATCTATGCTTAGCAAAGAACTGGGAACGCATTTAACGGGCAGATATATTCCGCTTGAATTATTTCCATTTTCCTTTGAAGAATATTTACAGTTTAAGAAAGTGAATTATTCCCAACAGTATAGTCGCTCAACCGAAGGCAAATCAATAATAAAAGCTAATTTTAATAACTATTTTTCAGAAGGAGGTTTTCCTGCCTACCTAAAATCGAGCAATAAGCAATACTTAAAATCGCTATACGAAAGCATCTTGTACCGAGATGTTATGGTACGCAATGGATTGACCCGTGAAAAAGAACTCGTCGAACTGGTCTATTTTTTAGCAAGTAATGTATCAAAATTAGCATCATATAATAGTCTTGCTAAAGTTATAGGTGTTAAAAATGCTACAACAGTTAGTAATTACCTTAATTATTTACAGAACACCTATTTACTTTTCTTGGTTAACAAATATGATACATCCTTAAAAAAACAAATCCAGAACCCCAAAAAGATTTATTTTATCGATATTGGTTTAGCCAAAGAATTAGGCTTTCATCATTCTGCGGATAATGGACGATTGCTCGAAAATTTGGTGTTTATTGAACTTAAACGCAGAAGAAAAGATGTATATTACCACAACCAAAACAAAGAGTGCGATTTTGTGATTAAAGAAAAAACCAAAATTACGGAGGCAATTCAGGTAAGCTGGTCTGTCTATGAAGATATTACCAAACAAAGGGAAATAGAAGGACTAGTTGATGCAATGCAAAGTTATGGTCTAAGAGAGGGCTTGATATTGACCAATTCAGAGGAGGATACTATTGTTCTGAATGAATTTAATATTAGGATTAGACCTGTTTGGAAATGGCTTTTAGATTTATAATCTTTTCATCGAATATTTATTGAAATATTAGAAACGGTCTAAAATTTAATTGTATTATGTTTTCATAGTTTTTTATTTTGGTTTTTTTGGTGAAATTATTAATTTCTAATTGACACACTTAATTGAACAGTCTCGTTAAACGGGATCCACAAGCTGTCTAACTCCATGCTCAAAGCTCCATGCCCCAAGCCCTTGCCAACATCGGCAACGGTAAAGAACGGGTTTTGTTAGTACTAATCCGTATAAATCATTTATATGTCAATAAACAATCTGTACTGCATAAAAAACAGTATATTTGTCCAATACAATGAATATAATGATTAAAAATATCATCAATCAACAAAAAGAAGAGCGCGATATTTTATTGAGCCGGCAGTATATCCATCGAATGGATGAAGCCTCAATTGCAGGCTACTTGAATACCGGTTTAATAAAACTTATTACCGGTCCACGTAGGGCGGGCAAATCGGTTTTGGCACTTCAGTTGCTTAAAGCTAAGAACTTTGCCTATCTTAATTTTGATGATGACTTGCTTCTGAAATATTTTGATGAAGATTCAGTAATCCAGACTTTAAATGAGGTTTATAGTTCTTATAACTATATTCTGCTTGATGAAATTCAAAACTTACCAAATTGGGAGTTGTGGGTAAATAAGTTATATCGCAGAGGTGTTAATGTTATTATAACCGGCTCCAACGCCAAACTTCTGTCGCACGAGATGGCTACAAGGCTCACTGGACGATTTGTTCAAATAGCGGTGTTTCCTTTTAGTTTTGCCGAAGTGATGCGGTTTCATGAAATATTGATTCCCCCACCTACAGAACAAACGCCTATAAAAACGGGAAATATCCTCAACCAATTGAAGCTTTACATGCTTAATGGCGGATTTCCTGAAACGGTATTAAATCCTGATATACTAAAAAATTACCTCGCTTCGCTGTTCGATTCCATTTTACTTAAAGATATTCTTAAACGATTTAGGATTCGTCAAACACAGCAACTTTACGATTTATCGAACTATTTGTTGTCAAATTATACAAATCCATATACGTCAAATCAACTCAAAACAGATTTGAATTTTAATAGTGTTTCAACAGTGCAAAAATTCATAGGGTATCTTGAAGAACCGTATCTGTTGCTCAATCTGACGAGTTATGCAACTAAAGTTAAGATACAACAAAAATCTCCCAGGAAAACTTATGTAATCGACAATGGTTTTATCAAAGCACGTTCTTTTCAGTTATCGCCCAACTATGGCCGATTACTTGAAAATTTGGTTTTTGTTGAACTACTGAGACGAAATTATCAACCAGAACTGTCGTTGTTTTATTATCGTAGCCACAATAACAAAGAAGTTGATTTTTTACTCAGAAACGGACATACGATAGAACAGTTAATTCAAGTATGCTACGATATTTCCGGTTCAAAAACTTTAAAACGCGAAATTGATGCACTGGCTGAGTCTTCGGCTGAACTGGCCTGTAGCAATCTGCTACTTATTACATGGGACAAAGAAGAAGTCATAGTAAAAAACGATTTAAAAATACATTTAATTCCTGCCTATAAATGGTTACAAGAAACACCCTCTCTCAAATTATAAGTTTGTTATTTCTCTTCATAATGAGTTTCCCTGCATTAGCACAATAATCTAAGGCTGAAGAGAATCATCGTAACCTAATTATAATGCTACGAGAATATTCAAAAAAACATCCCGATCTTGCTGAATTACTGAGATCACACGGTATGTTATAACAAGAGTAGCATACCGCCTTTCTGCTCATATCCTGTAATCCTGTGCTAACCATATCATCCTGAGGAGCTTTTCGCGACAAAGGATCTGTTTGTATCTTGGGGATGAATTCAAAAACAGATGCTTCTCCACAAGCCATCTAACTCAATGTTCAAAGCCCACTGCTCCTTGCTCAATGCCTCACGCCCCTTTCTCTTTGGCCTTTGACTCGCTCCATCTCCCCTTCTCTTAGTCCCTAAGTCTCCCCATCTATAATATTATTTGCATCTTAACAAAAACAAACCTAACTTTGTTAACCCCAAAACGCCCAATTATATGATTACGCACTTACTTAAAACGTATTCCAACCGTTTCCTTTCGCGGTGGATAGTATTAGCTTTTGATATTTCCACTGTTACTTTTGCTTATTTATTAGCCTGCCTAGTTCGTTTTAATTTTAATTTCGAATCTATTGATATTACGGCTATAAAATCGCAAATTGGAATTGTTATTTTAGTTTATTTGCTTGCCTTTTTGCTCATGAGATCTTTTTCCGGGATTATCAGGCATACCGGTTTAATCGATGCTTTTAATATTTTTCGTACTTCAGGATATGCTTTTCTATTTCTGTTGAGTGTCAATATTCTTTTTAGCCAAATGGAATTGCATTCTGATTATATTGTTCCACTATCTATATTGGTTATTCATTTTTTGCTGGTCATTTTATTTCTTTTTGGCAGTCGTATAGTAATTAAACGAATGTACACTCTTGCTTTGCAAACTTCCAAACAAAAAATTCCTGTAATAATATATGGTGCAGGCTCTGCCGGAATGCTTGCAAAAAATGCACTACAACAAGATAATCTGATTCATTACGAAATCGTTGCCTTTATAGATGATAATCCTTCAAAGGTGCGCAAATCGCTTGAAGGAATTCCAGTTCTATCTCAAAAATGGGTGCTTAATGAATCATTTGTAAAACATCAGGCCGTTCAGCAATTGATTATTGCTATTCAGGATTTAAAACCCGCTCGTAAGAAAAAGGTTGTTGAAGCTGCACTTAACCTTCATTTGAAAGTTAAGCAAGTGCCTTCAATCAATTCCTGGATTAATGGAAAGCTGAGCTCTCAACAGTTTCGACAGATAAAAATTGAAGAACTACTCGAGAGAGTTACCATCCGTTTGGATAGCAAAAATGTGAATGCCTATCTC
The DNA here is from genome assembly GCA_027858955.1 of Bacteroidales bacterium. GTDB lineage: Bacteria > Bacteroidota > Bacteroidia > Bacteroidales > UBA12170 > UBA12170. The sequence continues at coordinate 1,015 of JAQIBR010000233.1, read as the reverse complement.
AAAAACAATGTGATTTTTATTACAGGAGCGGCAGGCTCTATAGGAAGTGAAATTGCACGACAAGTACTTAATTATTCACCCAAACGCATTATCTTAATCGATCAGGCTGAAACGCCCATCTACGAATTAAAATATAGTATTAGCAATAATGAAGAATTTGCAGAGCTAAATAATCGAATCGAATATGTAATTGCAAATGTGAAAGACAGTCTACGCATGGATAGAATTATGGAACTTTACAGGCCTGATATAATATACCATGCAGCGGCTTACAAACATGTACCATTAATGGAGGAGAATCCCTACGAAGCTGTTTTGATGAATATATATGGCACAAAATCTTTAGCTGATTTGGCAGTAAAATATAAGGTTGAACGCTTTGTTATGATATCTACTGATAAAGCCGTAAACCCAACGAATATTATGGGAGCTTCCAAACGTATAGCTGAAATTTATACGCAGAGTTTAAATAACGACAGTACTCGCTTTGTCATCACGCGTTTTGGAAATGTCTTAGGCTCAAATGGTTCTGTTGTGCCCCTTTTCCGTAAACAAATTGAACAGGGCGGCCCTCTCACGCTTACTCATAAAGATATCACGCGCTATTTTATGACTGTACCTGAAGCCTGTAATCTTGTATTGGAGGCTGGAGCTATGGGTGATGAAGGAGATATTTTCGTTTTTGACATGGGTAAACCCGTTAAAATATTTGATTTGGCACATAAAATGATCCAACTCTACGGATTGGATCTTGGAAAAGATATAGATATTGTGGAGACTGGGTTACGTCCTGGCGAGAAACTATTTGAAGAACTGCTTACTGATAGTGAGAAAACACTACCTACACATCACCCCAAGATTATGCGTGCTAAAGTTCAACCGATGTCAAAAAAGTATGTAGAAAGTCTAATTAATGAACTGTCCGAATTAATTGTAGAAGGAGATGAATTTGCTCTGGTAGAAAAAATGAAGCAAATTGTACCGGAGTTTATTAGTAATAATTCGGTGTATGAGA
>JAQIBR010000208.1 GCA_027858955.1 Bacteroidales bacterium | reverse complement strand
ACATTTACTTTTAAATCTCCATTAAAGAATGTTGGATTTAAACTTACAGATCCTGTCAAACGTTGCATGTCGGTATTTTTCATAATACCTGTTTGGTCTGTGTAACCCATAGAAACACGGTAAGGCAAAGCTTTGTATGCACCAGTAAAGCTTAAATTATTATCTGTCGAAATTGCAGTTTGGAAAATTTCTTCTTGCCAATTTGTATTTTCGTTCCATAATAAGTTATAACTGTCGGCATTGTACAATATAGGATTGTCGTAAGCTATTTTTCTAATTTCATCTCCAGAATACACATCGAGAAATTCAACAGCAGTTGCAATTGATGTATTCATATCAAAGTTAATTGTCAGAGGGCTACCAGCTTTCCCTTTTTTTGTAGTAATAATAATTACACCATTAGAAGCCCTTGATCCATAAATAGCAGTTGCAGATGCATCCTTCAGAACGTTAAAAGATTCAATATCATTTGGGTTAACAAATGAAAGGAAATTGCTACTTCCAGATACATTATTATTATCAATAGGAATTCCATCAATAATAATTAAAGGCTCATTTGATGCATTCAAAGATGATCCACCGCGAATGCGGATAGTTGAACCACTTCCGGGAGCACCACCAGCAGAAGTTATAACAACACCGGCAGCTTTACCTGCCAGCAAATCCTGGGCAGAGGTTATGTTACCTTTATTGAACTCCTCAGAGCTGATTGCAGTTACTGATCCAGTGGCATCACTTTTTTTCTGAATACCATAGCCAATGACTACAAACTCGGATAACAATTCAGATTGTTCAGCCAATTGTACATTAATAATTGCGCTCTCGACTGCAATTTCCTGATTTGCATATCCAACAAAAGAAAATACCAATAATTGACCCATATCTACATTGAGCGAATATTGGCCATCCATATCGGTGATTGTACCATTAACAGTACCTTTTTGCAATACGGTTACACCTGGAAGCGGGCTACCGTCAGTTGCATCAACAACTGTTCCGGTAACATTCACCAACTGGGCAAACGTAAGTGTTGAAATTCCTGCGAAAATCAGCAGCAAAATAACAACTTTCAGTTTAGAATAAATTTGTCCCATTTTTATAACATTTAATAATTTATTAGTTTGATTATTTATTTGATTTATTTATTGAACGAGCTAAGTTACTAAAAAAATGAACTATATAATACTATTTGCAGCAGAATAAGTTAGGGAAAAATACGCAAACGATTGCACAAACGATTGTTGTTTAGAATTTGTTGAATTTTGCAAGAACAATTCAATGATATATTTGTATTTTTACCATTGATATGATAAAACATCAAATTACTATTAAAGATATTGCTAAAATTCTGAAAATCTCTGTTTCTACAGTTTCAAGAGCTTTAAAGGATCATCCCGATATCAGTGACAAGACAAAAAAAGCTGTTCAGGAATTGGCTAAAGAATTGCAATATAGGCCAAATGCAATAGCTCTAAGCTTGAAAAGCAGCAAATCTAAGATAATAGGGATAATTGTTCCAAAATTAGTACATCACTTCTTTAGTTCTGTTATTCAAGGAGTTGAAAATCTTGCCTATGATAATGGGTATCAGGTAATGATTTATAATTCTGGTGAAAGTTTTGAGCGTGAAGTTCAGCTTTCTAATTCTATTTTAAATTTTCGTTTGGATGGTTTGATTATTTCGATGAGCAAAGAAACAACTGATTTTAGTCATTTTGATAAATTGGATTCGTATGGTATTCCGATTGTGTTTTTTGATCGTGTTCCGGATTTACCTGTTAACAAAGTTATTTTTGATGATTATCAAGGTGCTTTTGATGCCGTTAGCCATCTGATTATGCAAGGAAGCACAACTATTGCTCATTTGAGTGCTTCGGAGCAAATGGATATTGGCAGGAAACGAATTGAAGGCTATAAAGCAGCACTGGCAGTGCACGGAATTCAATTCAATTCTGAATTGCTTGTTAAATGCGATACTTTTGATGAGGCAGGAGCGATAACAAAGAATTTGATGCAAACGCATAAAGATTTGGATGGAATTTTTGCTGTTAACGACTTAACCGGAATCGGTGCAACGAATGCTGTTCGTCAATTTGGTAAAAGTGTGCCCGAAGACATTAAAGTCATAGGATTTACCAATGAAATTAGCTCTGCAGTCTGTGCGCCCAGCCTAAGTACCGTAGATCAAAGGGGAATTGAAATGGGAGAGGAGGCCTGCAAACTGTTATTAGAAAACATGCAAAAAGAACAGCCTCCACAAACAAAAGTTGTGAAGGCTAATTTGATTTTGAGAAAATCTACAAGTTAGTTTTTCTAAAGAAAATTTATTCGTCTTTTATATCCAAATAGGAATCCGCCTAATGCAACAATAAAACTTATCCACATTAAGAACCAGTTGCTATTATTTAATTTTATTGGTCTCAAGATTAGTTAAAACTATGCACTTGAGTGCATCTCGCTTTAGCTTCTAAAAATTATATCTTTGTTGGATGTCAGAGTATCAAAGAACTAATGGACATACTGTATCAAGTTTAACAGCTCATATTGTATGGTCAACAAAATATCGTTATTCGGTATTACAAGGAGATATTAAAATACGATGTAGAACAATTCTAATTCAAATATGCGAATCTGAAGATGTGGAAATATTAAAAGGGGTTGTTTCAAAAGATCATATTCATATGCATTTGAGTTATCGCCCATCGCAATCAATAAGCACTTTGGTTAAGAAGCTCAAAGGTAGAAGTTCAAGGAAGCTACAACAAGAATTCCCTGAGCTTAGTAAGAAATATTGGGGTCAACATTTTTGGGCAATTGGATTTGGCTGTTGGAGTACAGGTAATATCACAGACGAAATGGTAAATGAATACTTGGAGCATCATAGAAAACCAACCGATATAGATGATTCAAACTTTATCATTGAATAGCGTAAGACTTTCAGTCTTGGAGAAAACTATGGTACTTTCAGTCCATAGTGGTTTATTTTCATTGTTGATTTGTCCATTTTTTGGCGTGTTAATGTTATGGAACAAAATTTTCCCAAATATCTTTTTTAAGATGAGGCTTGGGAACAAAAGAAAAGAGTTCGGTGTTGTTTTCGTATTGTTTATAAATGCATTCGCCTTGTTCTATTCCAAGCTGGTCATAAATATTAGGTCTCTTTTTAATTAATTTGCTAGAGGTATACAGTGGATTAGCTTGCCAAACTAGTTCTCCATCATCTGAGATTATTGGAAACCATGCAAGGCCTTTATGTTTTCGTACTTGCTTATAGTCAAATCCATATTCAAGATCGCACCAAGCTCCAAAAGTAAGAGGTGTTTTTGAATCGGCGCTTATTGTTGCATGCGCCCAAGCTGGGGGTACTATTACGATATCGCCAGGTTCTGCATAAACAGCGAAACATTTACCAGGATTATCATCGGCAAATTCTTGCATATAAATAATAGCCTTTCCCGACCATATTTGATATACTTCGGGAGTTGACCAATTATTGCCGTAAGCTGAGCGCTTATGGATATGGCCTTGGCTTCTTACGGGTTCGTTTCCTAAGCGGCCTTTAGCGTAGGTTACGATGCCGTATAACAAATGTTGGTTTTTTAATTGTTCAAAGTGTTCTTTTTTACCAACATTCATTGCAATGGCATAAACTGTTTTAGGACCACTGCAGTTACTATCCATTAAACTTTGCCGTATGTCATCTAATTTTCTGTTTTCAACTTTTGGGCCAAAACAATTCGCCCCATAATGAAAATCAAGTGGGTCTGTTTTTGGTGTTATTTCTAATACTGAACTGAATTTTTTCATATGCTTATAATTAGCTCAAACGGAGCTTGCTCCGAAGTTCTGAGACTTGGCTCATCTTTTATGTTCTTATGTATGCTTTAATAGTTGCTATTTCTTTTCCTATGCTATTACCATATGGTCGTATAGTATATGCTCCAATCTTTGCGGGAACAATAAAAGTTTCGGCATAATTTACGACAAAAGCTTCGAAGGCATTCTCAGGACTTTCAATAACGGCTTGTTCTCCTTCAATTAAGCATAAAACATTTACGCCGTCCAAGGTGTTATGCGATACGGGTTTGCTAAACCAATGACGTCTTGTTTCGATAAATTCGCGCTCATGTAGGCCTGTTCTTTCTTCGATCCAGCCATCTCCTTCGTCAACTTTTTCTATTCGATTAACTAAATTTTCTTTTGTCCACAATGTTGTTCTGCTCCAGTCAATTACATTTTCCCCATGTTCTATATTAATTGGTCTTGGTTTACCATCTATGCCAAGCCTTTCCCAATCCCACAGTTTAAAAGTGAAAATATAGGGTGTAGCACTTATTTCTAAGACCATACTTCCTTTACCTGAACAATGAACAGTTCCGTTAGGAATTAATAAATGATCGTGTTTTTTTACGGGCCAAGTTTGGATATGTTTATTTGTATCAAAAACTATTTTTCCTTTTTGTGCTAAAGTTAAATCTTCTATAACCTGATTGGGATTCACGTTTTCTACTAATCCCAAATAGACTATTGCGTCTTCTTCAGTGTCTATTATATAATAACTTTCGTCTTGAGTATAATGGACGCCGAAATTTTCTTGAATATATTCTGTTAAAGGATGCACTTGTAGGCTTAAATTTCCTCCTTTCATTGTGTCAAGAAAATCAAAACGAATAGGGAATTCGTCGCCAAATCTGCTGTAAACAGCAGCCCCTAATAAAGATTCAGGCTCGTAAAAAACAAGATTAATTGATGGGGTTTCGAATTGAATATTTCCAAATTGAAGTAATAAGCTATTTTCTTCAGGAACACAATTAAAGCACCAAGCATAATTATCAGAAGTTCTATCTAAATCGCAAACATCTTTCATCCATTGACCGCCCCAAGGCCCTGCGTCGAAAAAAGGAACTACACTAAATGGTTGACTATTAGTGATTGATAGACCAGTAAGAAGGGTTTTTCCTTCTATCATTTTTGGTTGAGATTTAGTGTTTGTATCTAGTACATAATCCCATTTTTTCATCAATTTCTTTTTATGTTTATCGCAAACCCGCCAATCCACAAAAAAACCTTGTTTGTAGAGATGACTAAATTCAGCGCTTTTGTTTTCAATACCGATATTGTTCACTTCTTTACGCCTCATCCGTTGCTGGATTTCCCATCTTGCCATATCAACATAAATAAGTAAGTCCCAGTTCTCAGCTAGGTATGCGGCCCCAATACCAGTAATTATGATTATTCCATTGCTAGCACTTCTAATTTTTTCTTGGATAGATGCAAGCTTTTTTGGATGGAAGTAATTCTGAATGTTTAAACGAGTCATAAAGCCAAAAATGGCATCGTTTGTCACGTCAGGAAAGACCAATTTTTTTATTTCATCTTCGGAAAGCATAGCTTCTTCGGCATCAATAAAAAGATCTGGTTTTAGTTGTGAGTTCAGTTGATTATTACAGTCTTGTTTGTCTACACCTTGATAATAGTCAACAACAATAATATTTTTCTTTTTATTCAGTTTGCCGAGATCTTTTTTGATTTTACGGCAGATATCGCCCCATCCTACTAGGCAACTATAATGGGAAGGCATTTTTGTGGATGGAAATTTATTGAATTTTGGTTTCATTTAATTATTAAATTTCAAATTCGTTGTAACTAAATAATAAGCTCCCAACAAAGCGGATCTGTTAGGAATTTTAGAGGGTAATACTTTTAATTTCCCCCAAGGTAGCCACGCTTGTTTATCTACTTTTTCTTGAATAAAAGGGATAATTATATCTGCACTTTTCATAATGCCACCACCTAGGATTACCAATTCAGGATCGTATGCATGTATCATATTTATTACTCCTGCAGCCCAAACATTGAGGCAATGATCTCTAACGGAAATGCTTAGGTCACATTCTTCAGCAGCAAATTTAAAGAGTGATTTAAAATCCAATTCTTCGCCTTCTATCAAACTACCAGAATATCTGGTATCCGATTTTAGCAGTTCGGCAAGTCTCCAAGTGGAGGCCTCGGCTTCAACACATCCTCTGTTTCCACAATTGCATTTTGCTCCATTCAGATTTATTATAGAGTGACCTCCAAGATTCCCTGCTTGAAAATGTTTGCCTATGAGTGGCTTCCCTTCGATGATTACAGCGCTTCCAACACCAGTGCCAAGTGTAAGCATTACAATGTTGTTTTTACCTTTTCCTGCACCGTGTTTCCATTCGCCTAATAAGGCTATTCTAGCATCATTTTCTAAAAATAAGGGTGCCCCAAAGGCATCTTCACCCCATTTTACAAAATCAAAACCAACAGCATCATTGTATTTATCATTTACTGATAAGACTTTCATTTTAGCTGAGTCCACTAAGCCGGGGAATCCGACTCCAATTCCTTTAATTTCATTGAAGGAAATAGAATGTTTTGACAAAAGAGATTGAATGATTTTTTCAACTTCTGCCAACGAAATTTCTATTCCAATGTTTGCTTGGGCTTTAATGGATGTCTTTTCTATGATGATACCATCTTTAACAAGGCCAATTTTTATAAATGTTCCGCCAATATCAATTGCTATTACCATAATTCTGTTTTTGTTGATAGTTGTAGGATGATCTTTTGTTTGATTAATTTCGTTATTGAATTATTATTCAGATTCTAATAATGGGTTTCCATCAAGCTCTTTTAATCTGGCTGAAAATCCATTATTAATAATTTCTTGATAATTGTGCCCAGCATCGGAAGGCCAGCAGGCTCCAAAGGATAGGGGAGTATTACCCGTATTTATTGTTCGGTGTGCAATGGTGCCACCAATATAGTGAAGACTACCGGGAAATATTTTCTCAGCCCAACATTCTCTTTTCTCGTTCATTAATAATAGAACTCCCTCGCCTAGAATTCCCCAGTAAAATTCAGCACGATTGGCATTCTTGTGAAAATGTCCCTTCGTCATAAAATATTCATTTCCAACTTTTCCGGGTTCAATAATTGTTTTTCCATAAAATAAACCTCCTTCACGTCCTTCTTCAACAGGGAAAATTGCCTGAACGTGATACACTATTTTTTCTGTATCCATTTGGTCAAAGGCTTGTTTGTTCTCGAAAATTTCGGGTAAGTCTTTGAGCCGCTTTGTTAATTCTATTACCGACTTACCTTGCATGTTGCCATTTGAATAGTCAACAGTATATTTCGGGTTTTCTATTGGTAAGTTTTTTATCTTACTCATTTATTTGTTTTCTTTTAGAATGAATGTAATTGGTATATGCAACCTTTCTTTCCAGGAATCTTCGGAGTGATCTTTGCCTTCAAATTTTAATGTTTTCCAGTTGGAATCATTATAACCATTTTGTCGCATAATTGAATCTATTTTTTGCTGATAAGGTTCGTAATATTGATCCAATGTTTCTGTTCCGTAGTCAAAATAGATTTTATGATTTTTAGGATCGGGGATGTTATCTCCAAAATAATTGATAAAAGTTTGTGCTATTGTTGGATTATCATTGAAAGAGCCAATCCAGTGGGTTGACATACATACAGCAGCTTCAAAAACATTGGGGTATTCGCAAATTGCATACATTGATATTAATCCACCATAACTAGAGCCCATAATAAATGTATTTTCCTTATCGGCAAGTGTAGAATACTTTTTGTCTATTAATGGTTTCAGTTCTTCTGTAATGAATTTCAGGTAGTTATCTGAATGGATATCGTTAAACACATCTTTTGTATATTCCACTTTGTTCATTTCAATTTTTAAAGAATCTATATAGTTTTTAGTCAAACTCTCAAAAGGTTTTTGAGGGAAATAATCGCCAATTCTTCCGTTTCCTGAATTCTCTACTCCAACTACTATTGTATTTCGAATAGACTTTTCTGATAGCAGTTTATCCATTAGTTCATCAACACCCCACTCCTTATTTAACCACGATAAACTTGGGTCAAACAATGTCTGTCCGTCATGCATATACAAAACCGAATATTTTTTTGATGCGGAGTAATCTGATGGCAACCAAACATAGACATTGCGAGCCGAGACATAAGCTGAATTCATCATCGCTACCCTTTCAATTTTGCCTTTGCTAACTTGTGGTAGGTTTTTGTTGTCATTTTCGCAAGAAGATAATACGAAAAGCAAAATGCTTAATACAATTGTTGTTAGTTTCATTTTTTATAATTTAAATTTTGTCAAGCAATCTATTTCTATTTTGAATAATTGTTTTATTTCTCTACAACTTTTGGAAATAAACTTACTCTTAGCGTTGTTGATCCGTATGGAACAAAATCTACATATTCAATATCACCTACAAAAACAGGATTTTCTGGAATAGCCGGCGTTTTATACACATCTTCCTTAAGCATTCCATCATATACTTTTATCATTTTCCAATTTTCTACCTTTTTCACCGGAATTTTAATTGTAATCGGATAATTTCCTTCATCCCAAGGGTAGCCACTTATTTCGTGATACTCAACTACAAAATCATCCTTTTTTGTTTTTATGCCATAATTCCACGAATTATCTGGTATCATTTCAAATGCAGGAAAATCTTTTGATGATCTTTTGTAGTCTATCACAACATTTTGTTTTTTAAATATAGGATAACTAAAAGCTAATGGTCCTCTTTCGATTCCAACTTCATTATTTGGCCAATTGCTAAGCTCAATCTGCATAGGCATTTTTAGCTTAATAACATCACCATCTGAAAACCTACGATTAAGAACAAAGAAAGTTCCTTGTGTTATTTCCAAATCAACTTTTTCTCCATTTAGGCTTATTTCTGTTGAATTACTCCATTCTGGAATTCTTATATGAAATGGAAATGATACATTTTCTTCCATCTCGAATTTAAAATTGATTTCTTCAGAAAAAGGATAATTTGTTTCCTCTGTAACTTTAACCTCAATATTATCTTCTCCTAGCATTGTTGTTACTGACGAAGGACCAAATAAAGAAGCAACAAGCCCGTTTTTTGGAGCGCTCAACCACATTTGCTCTACATAATAAGGCATGAAGCGGTTTACATTTCCAGTACAACATTCAACATCATGACCAGGAGCATAAGCCATTCTTGCAGGATTATGCCCATACAAATTAGATTTTAATGAAGCAATTACTTGATTTGGGGCTGAAAAATATTGATGAGATTTGAAATCCTTAGTAATTGATCCTAAACCTGCATTAAAAACTGCTTTTTCAATTCTATCGCCTAATTTTGCATCACCGTTAATTCTTAATATGTATCCGTATGTGTAAGGAAAAACAGCAGTATTACAAGTTTCGTGTCCTGCTAAATCAGAGATTCCTCTAAAATGTTCTGTAGAACTTGGCAAACCAGAAATAAGCATATGATGTTTTTCCATTTTACGGATTCCATTTTCAGCTTCTTTTAAATAATCTTTCTTACCAGTATAGCTGTATAAAATTGCAGGAATTTTCACCAATTCAAGGTATACTACACCATGCATATCGGGTATACGATCAGATCCGAATTGTATATCGCTTTTATGAGCACCTTCACTTCTGTTTCTATATTTTATGTCGGATTTGAACAAACGATAGGCATCTTCGGCCATAACAAGCAATTTTTCGTCATTTGTAATTCCATACAGCCAACAAATTTCTTCAACATTTGCAAGTTCTAAATCATCTGCAAAATCTTGGGCAGTAAATGTTAAGTAATGTTTGTGAAGAGCATCAATAATTGTTCTATTGCCAGTAACTTCATAATCAGTCATATAGTTTCTAAAAAATTGGGCATAAGGCCAACGCCACCATCTATCCGCTAAATTGGTACTTATACGGCCTGTTTCTGAGTTGATATGATCCAATACATATTGCGTTTGCGTTTTAACATTTTGTTTTAAGTTTTCATCATTCAATAAAAGACCTAAACGATGTGCGCCATCAATATAGTAGGCTGTTTGCTCGTATGGCCACCAAGCTTTAGTTGAACCTTTAATTTTTTCGGTGGCCCACATTTTTGTATCGAAAGGATAACCGGCAACTTCAATGTTTCCTGTTAGTCCAGTTTTTTGCCGTATTAAGAATTCCTTTATCCATCCTTGCGGTTGAATATCAGTAATTTTTATTTTATTGAATTTACTATAAGTAGGTTGGTTTAGGTTTTTGTTATTGTTTGTTGAACAGCTGTTTATCGTTAATAACAATACTATTCCTATAATATTTAATTTTGATAGAATCTTCATTTTTTTTGATATTTAGTTAAGCAGAAAACTTTATTTATTAGGAAATGTAACTCGTCTTAAAACAGTATTACCCATAGGTACCAACCTAATTTCCATATGTTTATTTGTTTCACTATTTAATGCGTCTACTTTTAAATAAGTGTTTTCACTATACCAGGGATTTTCATAAATAGGAAGTTCCTCATGTATAAATTTAACATCAGCATTATTTAAAAAACTAATATTCTTATAAGTATCATCATTCGAAATACAATAGTAATCATGAAAATGAGAGAGATTATAATCCTTCACTATTTTTTCGGTATGTTTAATAGCATATGCATAAACGAGAGGTCCCTTCTGAAAGTAAATATCATTTTTATTCCATTTAGTAGGTAATATTTCGTTTTTGAACGAAATACGAACAACATCACCTTTTTCCCACTGTTTTTTTACTTTGTAGAAACCATCTTCTAAAATTACTTGAGCATCACTTGCCTCAATAGTCATTGATTTTGTCCAGCTTGGTTTTCTAAACGAAAGTGTAAACTCGGTTTTCTTTTTTGGATTAACCATAAATATAATTTCATCAGAAAAAGGGTAATTTGTTGCCTGCTCTATAGATACCATAGTTCCTTTAACTAATGTAGATAGTGCCGATGGACCATATAATACTGCAGCGATACCATCATAGGATTTCATCCACATTCTACTAACATAGTATGGAAGATGTCTACCATAATTAGGATTACAACATACTGCAGCATCAGCATGAGTTGGTGAATATTTATATCTTGGATCGTACTCATGATTGTTGTGTTGTGGTGCTGTACGGTTCAAAAGATAACAGTTATCGGTTTTACAATATGTAATACCAGAACCATCTTTATTTCGAGCACCTTGCATTGCGTTAAAGGTTATCTTCTCAACCTGATCCGCATATTTTACATCTCCAGTTTTTTGTACTGCTGAAGTGTAAAAATCACTGAGTTCAACCATACCACAAAATTCAGCCCCTGTTGAATCTGGTTTAGCTTTCTCTTTATTCAACCACTCATTACCAAAACCGGCTCCACTTGGTAAAATACAGTAGCTAAGTTTTTTCATCGCAATATTAAATGCTTTCTCTAATTCTGGATATCCCGTTGAATAATATGCATTTATCAATGTTCTTAAATGCTCGTAAGTATGAGCTGAATGACTTTGGAAAAGAGAATCTTCTTCCATTAGATATTCATATCTAACATCGTTCATCCCTCTATTGATAGGGTACGTTGAAAACTCTTTATATAAATATACTGCATAATCAATATATTTTTTCTTTTTAGTAATTCGATATAGTTCTTCGCAAACATCTGTCATCATTAGGCCGTGGCTTACTCCACCATAATCAATATTAACATCAAAAGGACTTTTCGCTTTTTCGTTGTAGTTATTCATTGTAACCGCCATTGCTCTTTCTACAGCTGTAAGAACTTTCTTTTCTTTTGTTAGTTCATAATAAGCCAATAGCATTCTGAAAACTGTTGTCTGTGTCCATAGCTCCCCATTAGAACCTTCATGCTTATATCGCATAGCTTTAGAGTAGATACCAATATAACCGTCATTATCTTGCGAGGATAATATTTTATCAACAATTATCTTACTATTCTCTATGGCGGTTTTATCTTTGGTAAGAAATGAATTTCTTACATATCCATCCCACCAATTTCCCAGAGATTCACCGGCCCACCATTGCATAGATACTTCCCAATCTGCACCAGTAAGTATTTGGTCGCCCACATCGGGTATATCCTTTAAGCTTTTTCTTCGGGATGTATTGAATAAATCATCGCCTTTCATAAGGTCAGGAGCTAATTCATCTAAACTGGCGACAAAACCAGAAGATATATCTTGTTTCATTATATCAAGAATCCAACCTTTTGGATTAATATCACCAACAGGTAAATATTCAAATTTAGCAGGCACACTATATCTTTGATTTTCGAAAAATCTAATCTGCTCTTTGTAAATAGGTTTTGCTTTTTTTAAGTTGTCATCTGTTTTTGAGATAGGGGACTCACCTTGGGGACTCTGCGCTTGACTTGAACTTACTAGTGTTGCTCCAAATATGAATAGCAGTACAATTAAAGTTTTTTTTATTTTCCTTATGATAGGTGTCATGCTTTCAAGTATTAATTTTTTATTTATTAATTAGTATTGCTGAACTTCTGGCTGGGAGTGTAATCTCAATATTCTTATTAGCTCTTATTTTAGTTTTAATATCAGATAATAAATCAGTGTATTTCCCTGTCATTTTAATCGGCAGTAAAAATGTTTGCTCTATATTACTTGTATTAAAAGCTACTAACGCTTCATTTTTTTCATCATATCTGCTATAGGCTAAGCCCCTTTTATCATTATTGATCATTACAAAATCAATATCACCATGAATTAAAACAGGATTTGTATTGCGAATGTTAATGAGTTTTTGATAAAAATTAAATTGCGCTTTATTAAACTTTACGTTATCCGTTGGACGTATCTTTCCTAAAGGATGTGTTTTTTCTGGTTCAAAATCATAATCTTGCCAAATTAAAGGTTTACGGGAATCGCCCATTTCTGCACCCCACATCCCCATTTCGTCGCCAGCCCAAATATGCGGAGCTCCAATGTATGTGAATTGATGTACTAATAATAATTTTTTTGTCACGAAGGTTTCCTTGTTTGGCTTATTGATTTTATAATTATCCTTCAGCGTTGGCGTAACCTTAAACTTATATTTATTCTCTTCATTAAATAATGATGTTGAAAGCCTTGGCGAATCGTGGCTTGCAGCAATATTCATCATAGCATAATTATGTTGTGCTGATAAATTATGAGCTATGCGATTAAGACTATCAACAAATGCAGATGCGGGAATAGCATTGGCTCCTATAAAAAACTCTCTTGCAGCTTTATACCAACGATAATTCATAACACCGTCAAAAATATCTCCTTTTAATAATGGTTTTGGATCCATCATTGAAACTGGAAAACGTTCAAACCATGTTTCGCCAACTAAATAAGCTTCAGGATTAATTGCCCTTACTACTTTTCGGTATTCTCGCCAAAATCCCATGGGAACCTCTGCACAAACATCTAATCTAAAGCCATCAACTCCATCAGATGGATCGCCATCACCATTAGGATCCATCCATTTTTTAGTAACATTAAAAATATGTTGTTTTACATCGTCGCTAACAAAATTTCCTTCGAATGTTCTTGAAGAATTTTTATGATTTACATATTGTGTTTCTTTAATCTCAACCAAAGATTTCACTCCAAACCAACCATCATAATCGAATTCGTTTTCTGGTGTTTTGGGATCATCAAATTTATTTATCCAGTACCAATCTACGTACTTCGATTTTTCCTGGTTTTTAACTAAATCTTTCCATGCCCAAAATTCAGAGCCCGTGTGATTAAATGAGTAATCCATGATTATACGAATCCCTCTTTTATGTAATTTGGCTATTACATCTAAAAACAATTTATCGGCTCCCGTCATTTTCCATGTACTTGGATTATCAGGAGTTTCTTTTTGCATTATTTCAATATCTCTACGAGGACTTGGTCCAAAATTACGATCGATATGTCGCCAATTTCGTGCATCATATTTATGATTAGATGGAGCATCGTTTAATGGATTAAAGTAAATTGCAGTAATCCCTAAAGAATCAAGATAATCGATTTTATTTAGTACCCCCTGAAGATCACCTCCGTATCTTCTTAATTGTGATTTTAAAGCAAAAGTGTTAATATCATGTCCTTCAGCATCTTTTTTACCTTCTAATTCGGCAAAATACAAATCTGGTTTATACCAATCGTGTGTCCATGGTGTAATCTGCCAGCTTGAAGGGACAAAACCGGGATAACCACCTTCAATATCAAGTTTTGTTGGGTCGTTATCAGAATCGCCATTACGAAATGTTTCAACAAATACCTGATACCAAATGACTTCTTTTGACCAGTTTGGCACATCAGAAAATTCGGTAACTTCAGAATTATCAATATCTATTGTACTGCCAATTTCACATGATGTTAGCAAGGAAGTAATTAAATAAATAAATATTATTTTATTCTTAGTTTTAACCATAATTATAGTATCTATTATTCATACTTTATTTCCTTTTTAATGTCAATAGTATATGAGAATTTATCTGCTCTATAATACACTTTACAAAATTCTATAGGTCGTTTTCCAGGGTCATACACGCAACGAATACGATTTAAAACAGGATCGGTATCAGAAATTCCCAATAATTCTGATACTTTTTTGTTTGCACATATTGCTTTTATTTCTTCTCTTGAAAGATCAGCTACAATTGAATGGTTATTTTCAATAATTTCATAAAGGGGCCTAGTAAAGTCTTCTGTTCCAGAGAGGCCAATTCGGGGGTGGAGCCAAGAAACAAAAAGTACAAAGGGACCATCATTATCACCACGTAATCTGGAAAGTTTTATCACCTCAGTGTTTATAGCTATCTCTAATGCTTGTGCAACCTCTGCATCAGCAATAACTTTTTCAACGTCAATGTTGTAATTAACAACCGTCAAGCCTCTTCCTTTCATCTCTTGGGTAAAACTCATCCAGCTTTGTAACTTTGTTCTAATGTTTTGTTTTGCAACTTTTGTTCCAACGCCCTTTTTTCGTTCTAGTAATCCTTCCATTACTAATTTGCTTATGGCTTGTCTGACGGTATTGCGTGAGATTCCCATTAGGTTTGCCATATCCACTTCTTTTGGAAATAGCTCGCCGTCTTTGTATTTGGGTATTTCTATTAGCTCTCGAAGTAGTTTTTCAACTTGTAAATGCAGCGGAATTCCATTATTATGATTAATTCTCATTTGTATGCTATTTTTGCAAATATATTATGTTCATATGTCTGAACATACAAATATACAATAGCAATTTGTAATTCCAAAATTATTTTAAGTTTTATTTAATAAATAGTTCAAGCCTTAGGAAAACTTCGGATTGAGTTTTGGTAAACCAAGAGAATATAGATTATAGGATTTACCAACGAAATTAGCTCAGCAGTCTGTGCGCCCAGCTTAAGTACCGTCGATCAAAGGGGAATTGAAATGGGAGAGGAGGCCTGCAAACTGTTATTAGAAAACATGCAAAAAGAACAGCCTCCACAAATAAAAGTTGTGAAGGCTAATTTGATTTTGAGAAAATCTACTGAGTAGTTTCTCCTATTAGTCTAAAGTATTTTATTGGATCGATTTTTAACAACCTCCAGCCACACGTTTTTTCTTCTTTCGGATAATGGGTGCTTTCTTATGTACAGAAGAAGATGAGCTTGCACTGACAGCTCCTCCCGATGTTTGTTTTACTATTTCAGCGTAATCGTATTGTGCAACCTCATTTTTAAACCATACATCATCGGGTGCATATTTGTCGATAATATTCGACTTTACTAAGTCGTAACCGCCTAGCAAAATACTGTTGTTTTTGAAATTTAATTGTTGCAGGATAAGCCAGGAAGGACATGCATCTTCAACGGTTGCACCATACAGTATATTCATTTTGTCTGTGGGATTCAATAGCGCTACATTCTCGATTTTTAATATATCATGAATTGGAATATTAATTGCTCCTGCTATATGATGGAGATTATATTCTTTTGGTGTTCGTAGATCGATAAATTGATAGCCCTGATCATTAGTCGTAAGGATTTCGTTTACTTTTTCAGGTTGAATGACTTGAATATGATTAAGGATAGTAGCTAATGTTTCTTCTTGACTAAGCTCAAATTTCAATTTTGGAGCAGGCATTAACACAAATGCAGTTGTAATAAAAACAAAAAATAGTATTGCTCCTATTGGAAGATAATTTGCAATTTTTTTATGTTCTCTCATGTGATTCTAATTTTTTACAATTATTGTTATAATTTAACAGCCACCAGCTACCCTTTTTTTCTTTTTCCTAATTACAGGTGGTTTCTTAGTTATATTAGTGGAATTTCCTACTTTAGCAGAACCGCCAAAGTACTGGCTTGCACCAAGTCTAAACTGATAGGCAGTAAATGCACTTGTTGGTTCAGATGGTTTAGGTTCAGTAGGTTGTAAAATTGTCTCAACCCATTGATTTAGACCTCCACGCATGATAAATACATTTTTATAGCCTTTGCGTTTTGATAATAACCAGGCTTGACTTGCATAAATACTTCCGTTTGAGTAAAATACTTTGGTTTTAATGCCTTGGCTTAAATATAAATCGGAAAGACTATTGAGTAAACTGTCCATAGGAATATTTATAGCTCCGGGTAAACTAAATGCATTGTATTGAGCTGTATCTCTAACATCTATCAATAAAACACTAGGATCGCGATTAATTAACAAGGAAGCAATCTGATCTGTAGAAACATAACGAGAGTCATCTAGAACAGCCAGAAGCATAGCTTCTGCTGTTAAATCCTTGGATAGATTTTTTTCTGGAAGAACTGTAAAACCAAAAGCCAAAGCCAATAAAATTATTGACAATAGGGTATATCTTAAATTCATTTTCATATGTTTATAATTTTAAATTTTTGTCAGATGGAATATCCATATCAATCATTATGGTTGGTTTGCAATAATTGAAAATGGATATTTCACAATACTAATAATCAACAGGTTTAACTTTTTTTACAATTTTAGCTGTAATAAAGAAGGCTATTAAGGCTGCAGCTGTTAAGCCTAGGATAAATAATGCAGAACTTATACCCAAACTATCAAATACAAGAGGAGTGCCCATAAAAGTATCCATATGGATTTCTTGCCACAAGAATTCATAAGTTTCGCCAAAGATGAATATCCCAATAAAAATACCACCTAAGAATACCATGGCATCAATTTTTCCGATCATTGCAGCACATACTCCCGTTCCTGGGCAAAAGCCTCCAATAATGAAACCCAGCCCCATAATTGCGCCACCAATAAGGTTAGACTTTAAATATAATGGATTGATATAGATCATGCTAAGATCAATCCATTCAAAATAACTAAAATAGTATAATCCTATAGCCGCAGTTACCGCAGCTGTAAAAAATACACGAAGAACTACAAAATCGTAGCCGTAAAAAACGCCAGCAAGTTTCCTGGAAGAGGAAAATCCTGCACTTTCTAGAATAAAGCCAAATCCGATACCAACAATTAGAGCTATTAAGAAGTTCCAATTGATATCTATTATTTCGTTAGGAATTAATGGTCCCATAATATTTTATATTTTCAATGTTATATCCAAAATTTTCTAAAAAAGTAAGCAAAGACATATCCTGTACCGAATATTCCTATCATACTTAAAAAACCAGCTGTTGATAGTGTTGCCATTCCGCTTAAGGCGGCTCCGCTGGTACAACCTCTACCTAATTGAGATCCAACGCCAAATAAAATGCCACCAAGAGTTGCCATAAGCAGTCTTGTTTTGGAAGTAATTTTAGGTGAGTGCTCAATTTTAAGTTTTAATCTGCCTGCCAATATTCCAGAAATTAAAGCGCCAATCATAACGCCTAATACCTCAAATACTAACCAAGCTCTAAGCGGTGATTCTTCTTTTGATGCATACGGTGCATAATAATCAGAATCCATAGCATGATCGTGAGCAACTGCATCAACAGTTGCAACAACAGCACTTTTTACAGCACCACTTGCTCCTAAACCTCTGCCTGTAAAGTAAAAAGCAAAAATGATTGTTAAGCCAAGAAGGAATCCCGCTAAATAGGGATTCATATACTTTCTTTGTTTGTCTTCTATTGTATTTTCCATTTTCAAAACGACTTAAATAAAATATATCAATTTAGTAAAGGTATCGAGTAATTTGTCCAGCTTCAACTATTAGGAATCTGAATATAATACCTCCAGCTAAAATTAATATGGCTGGAGCGAATGCAGGAATATGTAAATCATTTAGTTCTAAAATTTCAAGTATTGCAGGAAGAATCAATCCTAACATCACTAAGAATACCCAAAAATAAGTTGTGAAAGCTCCACCTAAAAATATTTGTGCAGATTCAACTTGTACTTGACCACCGGCAAGGAAACCCATAATTAAATGTGTTATCAAGAATAATTCGATACCTATTAAGAGTAAATCTATTTTAGTAAATATATTACGCTCAAGTTTAGATTTAGACATCCAAACAATTAGTGCAGCTGCGGTTGATAAACCTGATGTTAAGAACAGTGGACCTAATATTGATGTATTCCATAAGGGGCGTGCATTAAATGCAGAAAGCAAAATGCCTGTATAGATACCTAGTATTACAGAATAAATTATAAGAGGCCAGGCTAAAAGGCGCCTATTATCAATAATAATCTTTTCGATGGTATTTAATAATTTAATATTCCACCAATTGAATTTTGGCCAGATTTCTTTTACAAAAGAAGCTGCCCAGGCAATTGAAAGTGGAGTAATAATCATAAGCGTCCAGGCTCCCCATGACATAGGAGATTGCAAACGAACTGTAGTGTATAATCTCCAGAAATAGATTTTATGATGTAAATCAATAAATAGTGCTCCAAGTCCTAGTATCAAGAAAAATGGGACAAACATAGGTGCTAGTTTAACAGCAGTAGGGTAGATATTCTCTTTTTTTCGTAAAACAAAAAGTGCAGAGAAAAATAAGATTCCGGCAGAAAGACCACCAACAAATAAATAGAAAGCAATTTCCCATCCCCAAGCATTCAAAATTGGGTCAATATGAGGGTTCATTCTTCCGCTAATAATTAATTCTTCTTTCATAGTTTAGAATTTTTACCCGTTTATTTGGTTAGATAATAAATATTTGGACCTGTTCCGGCCTCAGCAGCAAGAACTTTAGATTTTCTACTTCTCACTATTTTGCTGATTTCTGAATTTGGATCGTCCATATCTCCAAAAGTCATACAAGTGGTAGGACAAACTGCTACGCATGCAGGATCCTGTCCATTTTGAACTCGGTGAATGCAGAAAGTGCATTTATCTGCATATCCATCTGGATGAGTAAAACGTGCATCGTATGGACAAGATTCTATACAAGCTGCACAACCTATACATTCATCAGGTGTAACTAAAACAATGCCTCCTTCGGCATAATGACTAGCTCCTGTCGGACACGCTCTAACGCAAGGTGAATTATCACAATGGTTGCAACGTTCTGAGCGTAATTCTATCGCAAGATTAGGGTAGGTTCCTTCCACAACTTCAACTACCCAATCGCGGGCATAGCCCACAGGAACATTATTTTCAACTTGGCAAGCAACAACACAGTCGCTACATCCGACACATAAATTCGTGTCTATGGCCATTGCATATCTCATGCTTTACCTCCTTCTACTTTAGTACTGTCTGTTTTAATATTTTTATTTAAACGTTCGGGCTCTTCGGTATGAAAAGTGACAAAATTACCCCGCATACCTGTTCCTCCCATAACAGGATCGAGCATTACATTGGTAATTAACTGAGTATCACTAGCTCCGCGACCATACGCTCTGCTAAGTTGTTTTCTTGTATGACCAAATCCGTGTACCATATATACAGAATCAAATCGGATACGTTCAGTTATTCTAACTTTTATTGAGAAATCTGATACAATACCATCTTGATTTTCAAGCCAAACTTCTTGACCATTTTTCAAATACCATTCTTTAGCTACCTTTGGATTCACCCAAACCATATTTTCTTCCATTAAATCGAAAAGTTGAGGGTTGTTTGTTGTTCGACTAAAAGTATGCATAGGCGCTCTGCCGTAATTCAATCTATAAAATCGGGGATCGGGTTCAGGATGTGCTGTATATTTTGGCATTGGATCGAATCCTTCTGCTTCTAAGGCAGTAGAGTAGAGCTCAATTTTTCCAGTATTTGTATTGAATTCATAGTCTTCTCCGTTAAGGAAATATAAATCAGGATATTCTCTATCTAGTTTTTTGACCCCAATTTTTTGCATTTCTTCTAAAGAAGAACCTACTTCTTTCAATTGCCAGTCAAGCATTTCTTCAATATTCTCATATCCGAAATACTCTTCCAAACCTAAACGAGTACCTAGTTCCTTTGCAATCCACCAATCAGGTTTTGAATCATAAAGGGGCTTATGAGCGGGCATCCTTAAAGCTAGTGTTGGTATGCGGTGTGCTGATGTACGAACTGTATCATAACGCTCTAAATAAGTACATTCAGGTAAAATGATATCTGCATAACCGGTAATTTCCATTGGCATAGTATCGATTACTACCAATAAATCGAGTGCTTCAATTGCTTTAAGTGTATTTGCTTGATTAGGTAATGTTTCAATTAAGTTAGTACCATTCACTATCCAAGCCTTTATTGAGCAATCTCTTGAAAGTGATGGCACTGAAGCATCACACATACCTGAAGCAAGAGCTAGATCAGCCAATTTAAATTTACCTGGGAATGCATCTCTCCAATCTTTTTTTGGTTTAGGATATTTAGGTGATGGATATTTTAGCAAACTTAATCCTTCTGGATTGTAAAATCCTCCTCTACGTCCCCAAGATCCTAATAAGGCATTTAAAATTGCCACAGCTCTTAATCTTTGTGTATCATCACCATACCAAGTTACATGGCGACCAGGATGAATGATTACACTAGGAGCTGAATTTCGCATTTCGCGAGCTGTCTCTCGTATAACTTTAGGTTCGATGGTTGTAATACCGTAGGCCCATTCAGGGGTAAAGTTTTTAACGTGAGCTTTTAACTCTTCAAATCCATAAGCATATTTCTCTATATAAGCTTTATCGTAATAATCGTTATAAATGATTTCATGAATCCAAGCTAAAAGTAATGCAAGATCGGTAGCAGGTTTAATAGGCAACCAGAATTTTGATTTACTGGCTGCTGTAGAAAAGCGAGGATCAACAGTAATAATAGTTGCATCATTACGAATCATATCAGACATTTCCTGAACCTGACCGTTGTGCATGTTTTCGCCAATATGGCTTCCGATAAGAACCAAACAACGGCTATCACGAATATCCGTAGGCTCAGGAGATCCAATTCCAGCACCATAAGTTGCTATGAACCCTACTTCACGGGGACCACGACATTGAGCATAAGAAGGAGCGGCAATATTACTCGATCCAAAAGCCTTTAGCATATGGCCTAAAAATTTCCCGCCAGATCCGTGGGTAAATAATGCAGTACATTCTGGTCCATGCTCTTCCTTAATTTTATTCATCTTCTCAGCGATAAAATCAAATGCTTCGTCCCAGCTTACATCCTTAAATACTTGCTTTCCGTTTACGGTAGTCCTCAGTTTAGGATTTTTTAGACGGTCTTCATCTTTGTACATGCCAACCCCCGCAGTTCCTCTAGGACAAAGGCGGCCGTTACAATGAGGATCGTCATTATTTCCAATAATGGATTTAATTTCGCCATCTTCATCTGTATTTACCCAGGCAGCGCATTGCCAAAAACAGATTTCGCAATAAGTTGGTAATTGTTTATTGGCATTGGACTTAAGATTTTCTACAGTTTCGGATTGTCCAAAAATATCTTTAATTGGTAGTGCTGTGAGTAATCCCCCAGCAGCAGCAAGGCCTCCGGCACCTATTGTTGACACTTTAATAAACTCTCTTCTCGTTTTCATGAACGGAAATTTTATACTTGAAAATTATATTGTTGTATATGGCAGATATGTTAAGAATTTCATAAATGAGCCACAAAAGTAAATATTTATAATGTATCTATCTATATTTATATATGTGTTAGATATGAAAGTTATTATAATGATAATCAATAGATTATAATATTAACCAAAAAAAATTTTGATCTTTTAATGTGTAATATAATGATATTATGCATTTTATATAATTTATTTAGATATTATATAAATTGGATTTACAAAGTAATTTGTACGGAGTATAAATAAAAAAGCATTCCCCAAAAAAGAGGAATGCATTTAACGCTTAGGTAAATAATTGTTTTTAAGCCTTTTTTGTCCAAACTCCGTAAATAGTTCCTGCAATACTAAAGCCTACCATGGAAAAACCACCTGTAATCCAGGCAAGACCATAAGGCAAACGTGCAAAGACGTTATTTGTCAGTGTAGTTAAGAAAATAAAAGTTACCGCAATAAGAAATGCAGTAAATAAACCTCTTAATGCAGTCCTTATTTCTATTTTGAGAAAAAGCCAAGCCAATAAATACATGGCGGCAATAGTAGATATGATATTGGTTAACCAAATGGCGATACCTGGTTGAATAGCTTCAACTGCAGTTAAGTCAAGACCAACCATAAGCATCCATTTTTCTCCAAAAAAAGGACCATACCATAAAAAACCCAAGATAAATTGTAAAACAATGGCTAACCAAATAGCATAGTGATTTAATTTCAGTTTCTCCATAGTTTAGTGAGTTATATTAGTAAAAATTAGTAATGTTAGTTTTACAAAGATAAGTATTTATTTTTCTTAAATCAAGTAAATCTAAAATTGTAATTAGCTCAAATCCTTTTGAGTTTGATTTTTAAAAATAGAATACCATTGTATATTAGTAGCAATAAGCTGAGACAGAGTGGTAAGCGGTTGTTTAAAAAATTGTTTTACAGGAGGTAAAGATTTTATGATAATTGGTAATGAATTAAAAGCTAAAGATAGAGATCCATGCAGAGCACCAAGATGATTAGCATAAAGAAATTTTTTAATTATCGGATTTCTGAGCTCTATACTAATAGCAGTAAATACAACAACAATGAATAAAGCACGAAAACTCATTTCCAGCCCAAAATATATTCCCTCTAGCTTAAAAAGTGCCTCAGTATCTGATTCGGTTGAATAAAAAAGTCCGGATAAAATAATTATCAATATAAGTTGAACCCAAAAAATTGGCTTTTTCAATCGTCGAAAAATGGCAGTATAACGCCAATACGTATAGCTGGTAAAAATAATGAGGAAGGGAAGTCCGGTTTCAAAAAGATTATTATTGATCAATATTAATCCTAAAGGAATAAGAAGAATATTAAAAGTTAGTAAATACATATTAAATTTTTGATTACTGCTTAAGGGAAATAGTTCTGAACCGGAAAACTCAACATCTGAAAGCGAAGCATTTGGCAAAATCATATTTACTTTTTTTCCGATATATACTCCCATTATGCCTGATATTGCACCAAAAAAAAGATAAACAAATAAGATTAGCAAAATAAACTCTATTGGGCTAAGTAGATCAGATTTAAATATCTTTTGAAAATAAATGTAAATATTCTCATAAATCTTTACTATGTTCAATCCATATAAAATAATTATACTGAGTACTTTATGCAGTAAAGCACTTGAAAGTGCAATTGCAGAAGCAATTATAGCACCTATCAACCCCTTTCTGAAAATAATTAGAAATAATTCTAAAAGAGCAGCTTCCATAAAAATTCCTATCATAGGTCCCAAGATTACTGAACTTGGTGATATTGATTTCATTAAAGCAGTAATAATCCCTGCACGTATGATAATTCCACTTTCTTTCCAAACTTGATTAAAAGCAACTAACAATAAAATACCCTGAGTTGCTAGAATTGTACCGGCAAATGGGATGCGTAAATTGTGCAAGAAACTTCCCAAAACTATTTCAATTGAAGCCCATAATCCTCCAATTACTGCTGCTTTCAACCATTTATCTGATAGTAAGTTATCGTTCATTTATTTTATTTTTCAAAAAGCATAAATGGTTTTCTTAATGTTTATAAAATGCAAAGAAATTGATTATTCAAATCTATTCCAATTAATTTTATAAATTTGAGTAATCAAAATTTATTTAATGAAAGACGATATTAAAATATTAGCAAAAAAATATTTAAGCGAAATTATAGACATAAGACGAGAACTTCATCAGTTTCCTGAATTGGCTTTTGAAGAAGAGGAAACCGCTCGCCGAATAACTCAATTCCTTGATTTTCATGAAATAGAATATACTGAAAAGATTGCCAAAACAGGTATTGTAGGTATAATTGAAGGAAAAAATCCACATAAGAAAGTAATTGCTTTACGTGCAGATATGGATGCATTGCCAATTACAGAGACCAATAATATTTCCTATAAATCTATGAATGTAGGTAAAATGCATGCTTGCGGTCATGATGTGCATATGGCTTCATTATTGGGTACTTTGGCAATTTTAAATCAATTAAAAGATAAATTTGAAGGCACTATAAAGTTTCTTTTTCAACCTTCTGAGGAGCAATATCCCGGTGGAGCAAGTGTAATGATTGCCGAAGGTGTACTAGAAAATCCCTCGCCACAATGTATATTTGGTCAGCATGTGTATCCGGAATTAAAAGCAGGCCAAATTGGATTTAGATCTGGAAAATATATGGCATCAACTGATGAGGTTTTTATTACGGTTAAAGGAAAAGGCGGACATGCAGCTTTACCTCAAACTTTAGTTGATCCCATTCTTATTGCTTCACATATAGTGATTGCAATGCAGCAAATTGTTAGCAGATATGCTTTACCAACTATTCCAACAGTTATTTCATTCGGTAAAATAATCGGCAACGGGAAAACAAATGTAATTCCCGACAATGTTCATTTAGAAGGAATTATAAGAACATTTGATGAGGATTGGCGTGAAGAAATTAATAAAAAAATCAATAAAATTGCAAAATCTATAGCCCAAGGAATGGGAGGAGATTGTGAGGTAAGAATTAATACAGGTTATCCATTGGTATATAATGATCTGGAATTAACAAATCGAGCAAAAAATGCAGCGGAATTCTTTTTAGGAAAAGAACAGGTTTTTGATTTGGATATGAGAATGACAGCTGAGGATTTTGCATTTTATACACAAATAATACCAGGCTGTTTTTATCGCTTGGGTGTAGCTTCACCTGATGCCGAAGAAGTTTTGAATCTTCACTCTTCTACTTTTAATATTGATGAAAATAGTATTGAAACAGGAATTGGATTGATGGCGTGGTTAGCATTAGATGAACTCAAACATACTTGATATAGAATAATTTCAATATAATAAATAGAAGGTTTTATATAAAACTTTACTTACTTTTGTTTCATAAAGCCTAATAAAAATAATGAATAACAAACGACTTATACTAATCGTAGACGATTCGCCTAATAATCAGCGAATTATTGGTTCGATTTTGTCTGATAATAAATATCAACTGGCTTATGCCGCTGGCGGAAAGGAGGCCCTAGACTTTGTAGAAAAGCAAATACCTGATTTGATTTTACTAGATATTATGATGCCTGTTATTGATGGTTTTGTAGTGAAAGCAAAATTAAATGAGAATCCTCTGTATAAAGAAATTCCTGTTATTTTTATTACTGCTTTAGAAGAACCCGAAAATAAAGCCAAAGGATTTGAATTAGGTGGGCGTGATTATTTGGTTAAACCAATCAATAAATTAGAGGTACTTGCACGAGTTAAGTCTCAATTACTTATTCAAGACCAAAAAAGTGAGCTTGTTAAAATTAATAATGAACTTCAAATTGCAAACGATACAAGAGAAAAGATTTTCTCAGTAATTTCTCATGATTTAAGAACATCTATTGGAAATATGCGAAATGTATTCCGGTTTATGTTGGATGGAATGGTTGATCCTGTAGAGGATAGAGACATTATTTTTGATGCCGAAGTAACTTCTCGACATACTTTTAATTTATTGGAAAATCTGTTGTATTGGGCTAAATCGCAACAAGGCAACATTAAAATATATCGGGAAAATGTTGATGTTGATGATGCGGTTAATGAAGTATTCGACCAAGAGATAGGATCAGCAACTAATAAATCCATAAAACTTACTAAGAAAATTGAAAAAGGGTTAAAGCTTTTTGGCGATAGAATAACTTTAAATATTATTCTTCGTAATTTGCTAATTAATGCCATTAAATTTACACCTGAAGAAGGTGATGTTGAAATCATTGCCAAAGAAATAAATGATGGTATTAGTATAGCTATTAAAGATAATGGTGTGGGAATGAGTGCTTCCGACATTGAAAAAATATTGCAAAAAACCGAAGCATTTTCCAAAAAGGGCACCAATCAGGAAAGAGGTACTGGTCTTGGATTAGTAATTGCCGGAGAATTCTTGGAACTAAATAATGCCCGAATTGAGATTACGAGTAAAATTGATCAAGGAAGTGAATTCACTGTTATTTTCCCTAAAGCAGATAACACAGTTGAATCAAAAGGTTTTTAATTACGTTAGCATTTCTTATATGTATCCTAGCATACGTCTCATTATTTTAATGTTGCTTTTGATAGTAATTCCTTCTTATTCAATTGGGGATGAGCATCAAAATGTAAATGATTTCGAGCGCGTCGTTCTGTCTGATTCTTTGGTACAGGCACAGCTTAAAATTGCTGATTCCTTAAAGATGTCTAATTCAGCGGTAGCAGATAGTGTTTTAAGTGATTTATTAGAACATCAGATTCAAAATAAGGAGTTGTGGGAAAAAGCCGTGGATTTGAAATGTTATACTTTGATAAATCTTGCCAATCATTTAGGTGCTATTGATTTTCTTAACGAAATTATAAATAATGGGAATCCTAACCCAGAATATTATTTTCAGTTAGCAAAAAATTATGCTTCTATTTCAGAATATTCCAAAGCTGTTTCAAATCTTCAAGAAGCTATAATACTTAGTACCAGGAAAAAAGATTTTGTGAAAGTTGCTGATATAGTTAATTATTTAATTCAAATATATGGCGAGCTTGAAATGTTTAATGAAGCTGACAAATATTTTAATAAGAATCTAGAACTTTGTAACGAAATAAATTACTATGAAGGATTAATTTCAGCATATATACATTACGGAGAATCTCTTGTTTTTGAAAACCCTATTTTAGCAGGCGAATTACTCCTAAATGCAAAAAACATTGCAGAATCAAAAGAAGGAAGAGGTTATTGTTCAATAGCACTTTATATAATTTGGTTTCACATTAATGCTAATCATAATCAAATAGCAAAAAGCTATGTTAACGAGTTTTTAAGGAAATGCGGAACTAATAATAAACTTCATTATAGCAACGTATATACTTTAATGGCTCATATTTATTCCCTAGAAAATAATGTAGATTCTACTATTTATTTTAATAATAAAGCCTTAGGCTTTAGAATGCAAGTTGGTAATAAGAAAATGATTGCAAGTTCATATTTGAATTTATCAGGAAATTATTTGAAAAAAGGAGAAATAGAAACAGCAAATGAATATCTTGTAAAAGCAGAAGATGCTGTATTAGCAAGTAATAATTCAGGAATGCTTTTAACTTACTATCGTGGAAAGATTAAATATTTTGAATACATTAATGATTACAATAATGCCTATTTATATTCACAAAAGGAAATTGAATTAAGTAACCAATTGAACAACCTCCGCCATCAATCAACTCTTTCTAAGCTTAATACAAGTTTTGAAATTCAGCGGAAAAATATTTTACTAGAAAAAGAGTTGGAAGAAAGAAAAGCTGCATCTCGGTTGATATATTTAATTTTATCTCTATTATTATTATTGTCGACAGCTGTATATTTTTACTTTTTAATTAAAAAGAAGAAATTTAGATATTTAAAATTAGCAAGCAGAGCCATCACCATTGAGAAAAAGCTTGGTATCAGTGATAGAGAGAGGCTGAAACTTCAAGCTGTTTTCGAGTATAGTGTAACGGGAATTCTAATTCTCAATAAAAATGGACTTATTCAATATGGAAATCGAAAAAGCAGGGAATTATTAGCTGAAATTGATGATGCCAATTTATTAAAAATCCCTTTTGCTGATTTTTTTGAAAATGAGTTTAAA
>JAQIBR010000069.1 GCA_027858955.1 Bacteroidales bacterium | reverse complement strand
CAAACCTTGAGTGAGAAGACTTCTCTCCGTCAGCTGACCGATCGACGTGACGTGGATTTTCGAAGTGCCAGAGAAAATTCCAATTCTATTTATTACATTTGACATATGGTTTGGTCCAAAAATTATTACGTCTATTTTGTGACTAATATACACAAAACTGTTTTGTATGTTGGCGTTACAAATAATTTAACAAGACGTACTTATGAACATTCCAAAGGTTTAATAGATGGATTTACAAAGAAGTACAACTGCCATTATTTAGTATATTACGAACATTTCACTAGAATAGACTATGCCATAAATCGAGAAAAACAAATTAAAAAATGGCGACGCTCAAAAAAAGACGAATTGATTACTGAGTTTAATCCTGAATGGCGATTTTTGAATGATGATGTTTTGAATAATTAAGTGATAAGTGGCAGACCATCGTCATTTCGATGGAGTCCCGATAGCTATCGGGACGGAAGAGAAATCTCCCCAAGAATCAAAGATGGATTTCTTATGCCCATGTTCAAAAGAGATTTCTCCCTCCGGTCGAAATGACGTGGGTGTTCAAAGTGACAGGCAGGTTCGGAGTGACATATCAAAGTCATTTCGAACCGACCGTAGGGAGAGTGAGAAATCTCCTATAGACAAAAGGAGACTTCTCACTCCGCCTGTCTGCCAAGGCATGCCAGGCAGGTTCGAAGTGACTGATGTGTTAAAAGTGACTACGGTATTAAAAGTAACAGAGTCCTTCGAAACAAAAAAATCAACAGTATTCAAACGGCTTTATTCATTATCAGACTTCAAATAGTCATCTGCATCAATAATTATTGAATAAGCCATCAAAGTATGTAAAGTCGAGAAATGTACTTCTTTTGCAGGAATTGTAATACTATCGTAAACTAAGTCTTTGGTAGCACAAGCATCTTGTACAACAAGACAAATAAATCCAAAATCATGAGCGGCACGCACTCCTCCTTCCAAACACAAATGGGTTTGCATTCCTGCAATTACTAATGTATCAATCTGTTTTTCATTGAGATAAGCCAATAAATCAGTATCTTTAAAACTATTTACTTCCTTTTTGGTAATAATTTTCTCACCTACAATAGGTTCTACCAATGTGTGGATACTACCACCAGGTTCATAATCGTGACGAACATGGATAACTAAATGATTTTTTGATCTAAAATCGGCCAATAATAATGCGGCTTTTTCTGCAGCTGCTTCAGGTTCTACAAGAGCAGAATTGCCACCGGGAAAATAAAAATCCTGAATATCAATTAAAAGCAAGGCAGTTTTTGAATTAGTTTGAGCCTGCAATAGACTAGGAATTAAAGCAAAGAAAATAAAAATGAATTTACGCATATCGAGTTTGTTTAATAATTAAAGATAATGTTTCAAAAAAAGTGGCAAAGACTTCATAACAGCTTACTATTTAATTTTGATTAACAATTCATCCATTTATAATTTAATTTGTTTGGTGGAATTTAGTGATTTGGAGTTTTGGTGGCCTAATTTTTCTTGCTACCAAAGCACTAAAGCACCAAGACACACCAAAATTGTTAACGTACAAAATTCATAACAATAAATTTAGACTTTTCTTAAATTGCTCAAACCTAATATTTTATTATTTTCTATATAGATCTGAATTAACCAATTATCTATCTTTTTATATCGTAAAAACAAAATTTAGGCGAATGGGGTTTTTCTTCTTTTACCAATGCCTTAATAGCTTTATCAATTTCTTTCTTTTCAATTCCACTTTGCTCCGCAATTTGAGCGCTTTTTAATGGCATTCCTGCACTTTCCAGAGCTTTGATTACAATAATTGAGGTAAATATCTTTCATTTGGCATAATATTATCTGTTGGAACACCAAGATGATGATATTTCCATCCCCATTTTTCTGTAGCTAAAGGCTGTTCGTATTCTTTTCGATTAATATTCATATTATAGTATTTTAATCATTGTTGTCCGATAAAATAAAAAGTTTATCCGCTACGCGGAAAAGTAAGTTTTATTTATGTTGATTTACAATACTTTATCCGCTACGCGGAAAATTCTCCGTAGGAGATTTAGTATTGTAATA
>JAQIBR010000035.1 GCA_027858955.1 Bacteroidales bacterium | reverse complement strand
AACTTATTCCAAGGACGAGAAGGATCGCCGTGGCGCCTGCTAAATTTAAGCGGCATATATTCAAAACACAGTCTTTTAAAGTCGCTATCTTCACTTTGCAATGCAATCTCCCTTAGTTTCTTAAGCGGAAAGGATGATGGTAATTGAAGTAAGAGATCTTGATTTTGCTGATGGACTGTTTTATTTGCTTTTTGGAAGTATTTGCTAAAATCGTCTGCTTCAATCTGATAATTATCATCGAAAATACCACCTCTCATAATGTTAAAAAGTACATTTGAAAAATGTCTTGAATTTTGAAGCGGATCATTAACGAGCTGTAATCCATCTGCAGCAGAAGTTAGTTTAATTAGGTTCTCAGTGCCTAATTCAACATCGTTTAATACTTCATTAAATAAATCAGTTTTCGATTTAAGTTTTTTAGCTATTTCAACAACTTGCGAAGGGCCTTGATTTACATTTGCCATTATCATCCAATTCTTTTCTGAATCAGCTTTAAGTATTAAATCAGAAGAAATAAAATAAGCTCCTTTCTCAGCTTTTATATCTGTTTCTTGATTAATTGGAAATCCTTTTCTAAAATTATTGAGTTGTAAAGAAGAAATTAAGTGAGTTGCATTTTCAAGTCCTAAAGACCATGCAATATTTGCCTTGAGAGCTTCGCTTGGCTCAGGTTTATCAATGATAATTGCACTTAAGGCATAAATGCCCAAACCAATTTCAGATTCTAACTCGTTTTTTTTGTAGGCATCAACCAAATTGCTGAAGGAATTCTGCAAATCAGCTGATAATCCATAAGGCAGAATATTTTGTATGCCATCCAAAACAGTTATTCTACAAAGTAAATGCGTATTGTTTATTAAAGTAGATTTTCTAACAAAACCAAAAAGATTAGACGAATTCCACTGGTATCTAAAAGTCAAACCCAAATCTTTATTTACTTCTTCAAAAATTATTTTATTACCGTAGGTGTTCTTGTATAAATTTCTTTTAATTTCATAAAAACCTTCATATTTATCAGAAAAAGGTTCCCAAAGGAAGGTTTTATTGTCTTGCTGAATTTGCAGTATTGTTTTGCTCCCGGTATTTTTTGCTGATTCAATTATCTTATCATCAGTATAATAAGGGAAAAGGGCTGTATCGCTATTTTTTCTTCCGGCACTTATTCCACCATTACTGGAAACAAAAAGCCAATGGTTAGTATCACTGACTATACTCATAAAAAACGGCCTTAGTGTATCGCTGTTTTCTATTTTATAAAAAAGCTCATTGTCGATATTTACATAGTTTCCTTTTGCTTCTTTTTTATCGAAGCTTGCTTTAACGTTTCCTATAAATATCTTTTTGATGCTCATTATTATTAATTATTATTTTACCAAAAAAGGAATATTGGCATAGGCCGAATGATTATGACCATCTCTTACATAAACAAACAATCTGTACTCGCCGGGAGTTATTGGGGAAACAATGTCAACACTATTCTCGGCGCTAGTTGTATCAAGACTAAACAGCTTCTCAGGATTAGGTTCATAATCGCCACCATCGCTTTGCAAATGATCTTCTACTTCTTTTAAAATTTCCCAATGAAAATAAATCGAATCGTTTTCCCAATCAAAAGCATCGACAGAAGCATTGTAAGATTTACCGGCTTCTAAAATAATGCTTTGAAAAGCCGTTTTATTATCCAACACAAACGTATTCAATTGTGGTGTTCTATTTTCCGGCCATTCGCCGTTCCAGGCATAATGCATTGCATCAACGGCAGGCGTTTCTTCGCCGCTTTCGAGGAATAATCCATACCAAGTAGGTGTGCGCTCTTGTTTTTGTCCCCAAAGGAAAACAAAGGAGCCAATACATTTATCGCTATTTTTTTCAATAACTTCCTGATATCGTGTCAAGTAGGAATTTGCTTTATCATAACTGTTTTGTTCAATAGGTCTTCCCCAAGAAGTTTGACCAACTTCCCAATGACCAGTTGCTCCCCATTCCGTGATAAAATAAGGGCCTTCATAACTGCTTTCTTTAATGTAGCGAGGAAGATTTAAGATATCGCCATAGATTTGAAAAGACAGAAAATCCAAATCGGGGCTTCTTTCCATAATATCTGTTATCTCATTTTTGCCTGCACCTGAAAGCATAGTTGTAATCGGATGATTCGTATCAACTTCTTTAATTGCCAAGGCCAAGTCGTTTACTGCATTCCATACTTTTTTATTCGTATAACGAAGGTTCAATTCATTGCCCAAGCCATAAGCTAATAAAGCAGGATGATCTTTCATTAGTCTGACTTCTGCCAATAAGCGTTGTCTTTGCTTCTCAACTGCAGCTTCATCGTCATAATCAAATCCGTGGCGCTCTTTTGCCACTTCCAAACCCATTACTACCATCAAGCCTAAACTATCAGCCGCATTTAAAACTTCTAAACCAGTATGCTGACCATTATCAAAGCGCCAAGTACGAAGCGAATTACCACCGTGAGCTTTCAAAGCCTTCATATTTCCGTGCTCCAAACCACCTCCTTTTGCAAAAAATGGTTCTCCGTCAACATGCATTTGATATTGATTGTTGATCTTAACAATCTCAACTTTTTTGGCACTTGATTTCGAATCAATACTTGAACATGAAGTTTGAAAAAAAACAATGCTAAGTAATAAAAGGCTAAATCTAAATATCGTTTGTGTCTTCATTTTTAATTTCTAATTAATAATTCTTGAACTTCTTCAAGGGTTTTTCC
>JAQIBR010000267.1 GCA_027858955.1 Bacteroidales bacterium | reverse complement strand
TTGATTCAGATGGGTGATGAAAACTTGAAATATGCCGAATGGTATTATGGCCCACAAGATTGGATAGTAAACAGTTTGAGCATGCATTCGAATAAAGCCATGAAATTATGGGATGCTTTTAAATTACAATTTAGCTCTCAGAAGTATGAAGAGAGCAGATATGACAGGCGCTTTAGTAAAGATGAATTGAATTCGCGCATAGAGAATTTAAACATCTTTAGTTTTAATGCCGATTTCAATAAAAAACTCTCACCCGATTTCTTTTATTTTTATGGAGCTGAAGCCTCAAACGACAATCTAAAATCGATTGCTTTCGTTGAAAACATTACAAACGGCGAGTTAAGTCCACTTTCTACACGGTACCCTGCCGGAGAAAATAGATATCAAACGCTGGCAGCTTATTCGGCATTTCGCTATAAAGTAAACAGAAAAATAGATATAAGTGGTGGATTACGTTATAGTTTCGTCAGTATACATTCAAGTTTTGAAGATAAGAGCTTCTTCCCTTTCGATTATGAAAACATTGATCTGGAAAATGATGCACTCACAGGAAGTATTGGTTTTGTTTACAGAAGTGAGAAAAATACGCGCATCAATGTAAATCTCTCAACCGGATTTCGTTCTCCGAATATTGATGACATAGCAAAAGTATTTGATTCTGAGCCTGGTACAGTGGTTGTTCCAAATCCAAACCTAAAACCTGAATATGTTTATAGTGCCGATATAGGCTTTAAGCATACTTTCCTCGACCAAAAAATTGATATTGAACTTATTGGTTTTTATTCCTACCTCGACAATGCCATGATTAGGAGTGATTTCTCTATTAACGGACAAACAACTCTAATCTACGATGGTGAAGAGAGTAATATTCAGGCAATAGTAAACACAGGTTTTGCAAGAATTTACGGTTTTACAGCTCAAGTAGATTTTGAATTGAACGATTATTTTATTTGGAAGACCGGAATGAGTTTGGTAGATGGTGCCGATAATGATGGATTTCCTATTCGTCACGCTCCCCCTATTTACGGAAATTCAAGCATTGCATTCGAGAAGGATCAATGGAAATTTCAGTTGAATGCTTTTTTTAATGGAGAAATAGCCTTTGAAGACCTCGCACCTACCGAAGCTGCGAAACCCTATTTATATGCTGTTGATGAGAATGGTAATCCATACTCTCCTGCTTGGTTTAGCATCGATTTTAAATCGGTTTACACCATCTCAAAAGCCTTTGCCGTTCATTTTGAATTGGAGAATTTAATGGATATTCGTTACCGAACCTATTCAAGCGGAATAGCTGCTCCTGGCAGAAGCTTCCGACTTAGTCTTGTTTTCAACTTCTAAGAAACTGTATATAAACCTCTTTTTTTGTAACTAATCAGACTATTATAAAGGTATATAATTTGAATATTAAAATTTTAAACGCAAAGCTCGCAATGAATTACGCAATGGACGCAAAATTATTTATTATTGATATTTATCACTTTGCGTTCTTCGCGAGTTTTCTTCGCGTTCTTAGCGGTAAAATATTTTATTAATATTCTGCATTATATCTTCACTGAATAGCTGCTTTTTTTTATACTGATCAAAATTTATAATCATCCCGCACAGGGTGAAAAATATCGATAATTTTGCAGTGTGTAATGGCTTTTCCTGAATGACGTGCATAGGATGGGATAACAACCACGGCTCCTGAATACAGTTTTAACACTTCTCCTTCAAGCTCCATTTCAAACTCTCCTTCAACCAAATTCATGACTTGTTCATTTACATGATTATGCTCAGGCAGAGCTGACCCGGCCACAATATCCCAGTAGGCAGCCGTTATATTATCCGTATGAACAAATATTCCGTGAAAACCTGGAACAACTTCTTTCGTACTAACTTCATTTATATTAATCTTTTGCATAGCATTAATTTATACTATTTTTATTTTACCTTTTCCTTGTTCAGTAAATTTACCAATAATTTTGGCATCTGCAATAGCTGATTTATGCAAATCTTTCAGGTATTTTATTGCATCTTCTTCAGGCATAGCTATCAAAAGACCTCCTGAAGTTTGAGCATCGCTTAATAATAATTGATCAGTTCGTCCGTGATTACCAAAATCAACATCTTCACGAACATATTCTAAATTATTGAAAGTTCCTCCAGGTATTATTCCTGCAGTTGCCATATTCTTAGTTTCTCGTATAAATGGAAGTTGTTCAAAATTTATAGAAACATCGCATTCCGAAGCTTTACTCATTTCACGCAGATGACCTAAAAGTCCAAAACCGCTCACATCAGTACATGCATGAACTCGATAATTAATCATCAATTCGGCAGCCGTTTTATTGAGCTCACTCATTCTTTGACTAATTTCTTTAATTAAATCGGCTTCTAACATCCCTCTTTTTATAGCTGTCGATAAAATGCCAGTTCCTAAAGGCTTTGTAAGCACTAAAACATCGCCCGGTATTGCTCCTTTATTTCGAATTATTTTATTGGGATGGATAAGACCACTGACCACCATACCATACTTAGGTTCAGCATCTTCAATAGTATGTCCACCTAAAACACTTATTCCTGCTTCCTTAGCTTTGTCATGAGCACCTCTCAATATTTGCTCTAATACACTTAAGGGCAATATATCTTTAGGAAATCCAACAATATTTAAAGCAAAAATTGGCTTCGCTCCCATTGCATAAATATCGCTTAAAGCATTTGCTGCCGCGATAGCACCAAATTGATAAGGATCATCAACAATTGGCGTGAAGAAATCGAGTGTTTGCACCAAAGCTAAATCATCTGTAAGTTTATAAACCGTAGCATCATCTGATGTTTCTGTACCTACTAAAACTAGTGGATCAAAAATTGCAGGAAGTGTTTTTAAAACTTGCTCAAGCTTATGAGGTTCAAGCTTACAAGCACAACCTAATCCATGAGTATAATGAGTTAATTTAATTTCATTGCTATCGCGAACATCCACTTTTGCGCTCGATTCCTCTTTAGGCATCAGGCTTTTAACTGTGGCAATAATTTCTTCTGCAGCAATTTTCATATCGGTCATAGTAGAACCTCGACCTGTGGAAAATCTAATTGTACCCATAGCATAATCAAGTGGTACTAACATCGCCTCTAATACAGTAGAAACATCAATACTTTCGGAATGGCAGGCAGCTCCAGCTGAGGCTGCAACACCGTCGAGTCTATCAATAAGAGCATTTGCTTCAACGCGAGGAAAAGAAAGGCTAAGTGTATTTGGCAAACGCATTTCAGGATGACCGTTTAACTTAATATCAGGAAATGCATCTTTTAAAATTTGATGTAAATAATCGCGAGTTTTTTTATAATGTTGAGAGTTAGCTTTCAGATTAATTTTAGCTATTTCACAAGCTTTACCTAATCCAACTATTTCCAATACATTTTCAGTTCCAGCTCTAAGATTCTGCTCGTGATCAGCCCCATGCATTAGTTTTTCTAGCTGCACACCATTTCGAATATACAATGCACCTATTCCTTTTGGAGCATATAGTTTATGTCCTGCAATACTCAGCAAATCAACACCTAATGATTTAACATCAGCATCAATCTTTCCAATAGATTGAGCGGCATCAGTATGAAAATAAATTCCTTTTCCATTGATTAATTCTGCGATTTCAGCAATGGGTTGAATGCTTCCTACTTCGTTATTGGCATGCATAATGCTTATCAATATCGTAGTTGGACGTATAGCTGCTTTTAAATCTTCGATATTGATTATACCAAATTCATCAACAGGCAAATAGGTAATTTCAAAACCAAAACGTTCCAAATATTTGCAAACTTCAAAAACAGCAGGATGCTCCACCGAACTTGTAATAATATGATTTCCTTTATCTTGATTTGCAAAAGCAATTCCTTTGATGGCATAATTATTCGATTCTGTTCCACCGCTTGTAAAAACAATCTCAGAAGAATCACAGTTTAATAATTGAGCTACTTGCATTCTAGCTTTTTCTACAGCTAATTTAGATTTAACACCGTAAGTATGAGAACTGGAGGGATTACCAAAATAATCATCAAGAAAAGGGCGCATCGTATTAGCGACTTCCTTATCTATAGGTGTTGTAGCGTTATAATCGAGGTAAATTTGTTTCATTGGACAGGAATGTTAAATGTTGAATCTCAACTGCTTAATTAAGCAGTTTTTACTTTATCTAATAGTAGAAGTGCCGTTTTCTCTGGCTCATCTTTTTCAATAATAATATCTATTATTGAATTTGGATCGCGTTTAGAATTTCCAAATGCATAGCCTTTATCGTAATAATCGAGAGTAATATCAGCAACAACAGCATAATTTTCTTGCTGTATAGCATCCAGACTCTGTTTGGTTTTTAGCCCTCCTAATTTTCGTTCAATTTTATGTACTGAATCCATCAGCATTTCTTTATCAATAAAAGCATACTCTCTTACTAAACGCTTGATACGCAAATTCTTTGGAACAACAACACGTAATAATTTGGCAACGCGCATTTGTTTAAATAAGGGTTCGGGAACCCAGTTAATTCCAAGACTGCGACTTTCATCCTCAATCCAAATTCGATTGGATCTATCAAATTTCAACCAAATTTCTGCAAGGATATTTTCGAAATGTTCATTTGTTAACTGTGGCAATTGACCTATGGTACCAAAAGCAGAACCTTTGTGGTGAGCGATACCTTCAATATCGAGAAACTGCTCTCCTGTTTTTTCAATAGCCTTTAGAATGTCAGTTTTACCACTACCAGTATGACCACCAAGTACAATTAGATTTGCAGGCTTGCCAAATTGTTCACGAATATATTTTCGATAGCCTTTATACCCTTCAATTAGAGTAGAAGCTTCTAATCCAGCTGTTTCAAATAACCAAGCCATACTAGCCGAGCGCATACCTCCTCGCCAACAATGAACCAAGACCTTTTTGTCCTTGGCAACCTTCTTAGCTTGGCGTACAAAATCGAGCATTTTTGGGCCAACAACTTCTAATCCTAGCTCTACAGCAAATTCCTTCCCTGAATTTTTATAACGCGTTCCTACCTTGGCTCTCTCATCATTTGAGAATATTGGGATATTCACAGAACCAGGAATATGACCTTGCTCCCATTCTGCTGGAGTGCGTACATCAATAACAGGCAAAAACTGAGATTGCTTTAAAAATTCTTCGGCTAAGAGTTGTATTGGCATAAGGTATTTTGAGAGTGCAATTTACGAAAAAAGAGAGTTAAAACGGTCAACGTTATTTAGGCATTGACAGTGTGTTACTCATTACTCATTACTCTTCACTCATTACTTTAAAGGTGAGTTAGGCTCTTTTGCCATATGATTATAGGTAAGTTTTTCAATTAAACGAGGAAAGAACTTTTTTAGAAAAACGGATAGTTTTCCTTCTACAAAAGTGAGAATAATCTCAGCTTTTCTTTTATCCACTGCTTTCGCTATATGTAATGCGACTTCTTCGGAGCTCATCATTTTGCTCTCATCGCGTGGCGTTTCTCCTTGCTGACTTCCATCAGCAGCGAGAGCAGACAAGCGCACATTAGAGGCCGTAAACCCAGGAGCTGCGACTAATACATGCAAATCCTTTTTTAAGTTTTCCACACGCAAAGTATCTAAAAATCCACGAACAGCATATTTTGATGCCGAATAAGCAGATCGGGCCGGAAGGCCCAAATATCCAGCAATAGAAATAACGCCAACTAAAGAACCTTTAGTTTTCAAAAGATGAGGCAGTGCATATTTAGTACAATATACTGTTCCCCAAAAATTGACATCCATTACTTTATGCATAACATCTAAATGCAGATCATTAAAAAGAGCACGCATAGAAATTCCGGCGTTATTAATCAGAATATCAATTTTTCCAAAACGCGCAACACTTTTCTCAATCAAATTTTGACAATCAGATTCGCTAGTAACATCGGTTTTTATTA
Organism: Bacteroidales bacterium; assembly: GCA_027858955.1. Classification (GTDB taxonomy): domain Bacteria; phylum Bacteroidota; class Bacteroidia; order Bacteroidales; family UBA12170; genus UBA12170. Next base: position 22,289 of record JAQIBR010000267.1, on the reverse strand, counting down.
AAAATATATCTTTTTGTTTTGGGTCAAGATTATTGGCAATAATTTCCATTGCTTCTCGATTACGAGCGGCCATAGTAATTTGATAACCACGCTTATAGTACTCATAAACCAATGCTTTACCAATTCCTGATGAAGCTCCGGTAATAATTACATTTTTCTTTTCCATTTTTAATATTTTTTAGGATTGACTAATTTGCTCTTCATTCAAAAAATAAATGGTCGATATGTTCATCATCTCGTCATCATTCAACTTTTTTTCCATTTTCATCGGTTTATCATTTGGATGCAGTTTATCTTCGGGGGGACTAATAAAAGGAATACCTAAATTCAACCCTCGCAAAATAAACAGTATACCAATGATTACAATAACATAAGGAATTATTTTATTTATCGATGATTTAAAACTACCCGTAACTACATTACCTGCCAAAGAAAGCAAAAGAAGCATTGGCAAAGTTCCCAATCCAAAAATAAACATAAACAATGCTCCACTTGCCACTCCGCCTGTAGCAATTGCGCCTGCAAGAGCCATATATACCAATCCGCAAGGCAATAGACCATTAAGCAAACCAATGATTAATAACGAAGAGTAGGAACGCTGAGTAAATAATACTCCAAAACGATTTTTTAATCGAGCATTATAACCATAAAGATATTTATCCATTTTCCCACTTCCTCTAAATAAAGCGGGAAAAACAACTGCAAGAACCATTACAGATCCCATTAAAACAGAAATCCAACGCTGAAAACCACCCAATTGAAGGCCCTCGCCCAAAATACCAAAAACAGCACCCATCAAAGAATAAGTTATAGCCCTACCAACATTGTAAAGCAAGGAACCGAATATACGTGTAAACCAATTTTTATTATTCAAAGGCAAAGCTAGAGCGATAGGACCACACATTCCAACACAATGGAAACTACCCATCAATCCTAAAACAATAGCTGAAATTATGTACATATTATTTGACTATAAATTCATTTTCAAAGAAATATGATAAATCCTCAGTATTCAAAGTTGCTCTTAAAATGTATCGACCCTTTCTAAAATGTTGAATATGAATTTTTTGAATGTTATTGTCCTGATTAGAAATTGCAATTTTCTTATCCAATTCAAAATCGGAAGGACGATAAAACCAAAGTTCACCACTCACCGTTTTGCTTTTAAAAGCTGAAGGATAATGAATTATAATCATTTCATCGCTTAATTCCACTTTAAAATTCTCTTTGTAGGGAATACTTCTTTTAATACGCTCCATTTGAGTACTATGATCCAATCCACGCTCATAATAATCGTCTGAATCCATATTGAGTTTATACTCGAAAGATTTGCTAATTAGAAATCCTATCCAGGATACCATAACTATAATTGTAATAAAAATGCCGGTACCCCAATTGAATTTTATGTTCATTATAATTATTTGATGAAGAAGAAGCCAAATTTATGGTATTCTCTAGGATTTACAAAATAGAACTTACCCATAAGTTCAATCTAAAAAGCCTTTTTTTTGCCACTAAATCACCAAGCCACCAAATTTCCACCAAAATATTGTTATTAGGATTTTATTTTTGGTGAGATTTTGTGATTTTGTGCTTTGTGCCGAAGGCATCCCTTTGGGGGTGGCATTTTTATTTTTTCTATTTTTTGAATCAGGCTCTGTCTTTATGGCATATCTCCAATAAACGAAATCTCAACAGTTTCAATCAATTTATCCTTTGCATAAATGCCTATCTTAATATCGTTTTTATGAAATGCTAAGCTATCGCGATTGATAAACAGAAAGAAAACATCCTGATAAATAGATGACTTAGAGATATTAATATCACCCTTTACCATTTGCACACGTCCACCATTTGAAAGAGACCTCAGTTCAATAGGCATTTGGATAGTTGATTTATTAATCAGTTTCGCATTGTATAAATTGCTGATTTCATTATTGGGCTGATCCTGATATAATAAACCCGGAGTTCTTAAAATAGTAGTTTCAATATCGGATCTGCCAAATAATAAAACCGATAGAAAGACTAAAAGAGCAAGTAATAAGCTTGTGTAGCCAATAATACGATTCGTAAATTTAAATGGTAAACCTTCTGCAATATTTTTCTCTGAAGCATAGCGAATCAAGCCGCGAGGCTTTTTCACTTTGTCCATTACACCATCACAAGCATCGATACAAGCAGTACAATTGATGCATTCCAGTTGCGTTCCATTTCGAATATCGATTCCTGTTGGACAAACATCCACACAAGAACCACAATCGATGCAATCTCCTTTTTCTCCATCTTGACCTTTTCCACGTGGTTCGCCTCTTTTATAGTCGTAAGAAACAACAATAGAACTAATATCCAATAATACTCCTTGCAATCGTCCGTAAGGGCACATAATAGAACAAACTTGCTCACGGAACCAACTGTATATAAAAAATAAAAATCCTGAAAGCACTGCAATTGCGATAAAGCCACCTTTATGATTGGCAATGGGTTCAGAAATAATTTGCATTAAATCGTCTATACCAATTACCCAAGCAAGTAATGCATTGGCAATGAGAATTGAGAGAAAAACAAAAATACCATTTTTAAGAATTCTCTTCCCAATTTTATTAATACCCCAAGGTGCAGCTTTTAATTTTATTTGCGCATTTCGATCGCCATCAATAAGGTATTCAATTGGTCGGAAAAGTACTTCAAGAAAAACCGTTTGAGGGCATGTCCAACCACACCAAAATCTTCCATAAACAGCAGTAAACAATACGATTCCAACAAGAAGTGAAATCATCGCGATAGCAAATAAATAAGAATCCTGAGGCCAGAAATGCACGCCAAATAAAATAAATTCACGCTTGATTACATGAAACATAAATAAGGGAGATCCATTCATTTCAATGAAGGGTACTCCAAATAATATTGCCAATAATATCCAACCAACTACTTTTCGTCGATTGTAATATCTTCCTTTTGGCTTTTTTGGAAAAAGATAAATACGTTTTCCTTGTTCATCGACAGTTGAAATAGAATCCCGAAAAGTTGGTTCCACTGTGCTGGTTTTATTTTCAGCCATACTAACTATGCTTCTCAAAAATTACTTTACTAATTCACCAGCTGTATAGCCTTTTGCATTTATCGCGTCCTGAATTTCTATCAGACTAACATTGGTAGTATCAACAAAAACTTTAACCTGTTTCTCAACATGCGAAGCAAAAGCAGAATCGATTCCATCGATGGCGATTAATGCTCCTTGAACTGTTTTCTCACATCCTGAACATGTCATACCATCTACGGCCAAACTCACGTATACTTTTGAAGCTTCATTTTTAGCAGATGTTTTTGTTGCATTTTGGCACCCTAATACTGCAATTCCGAGAATAAAAAAAAGCACAAATGCCTTTAGCTTGTTTAATTTATACATAATCAAATTTTTAAAAGGTGAATAAATATATCCTACGCAAATATAGAAAATCTGATTAGAATCTTAAAAGCGAAGGAATTATTTTGATAAATAAAGAAAAATCAAAAGGGAAAGGCCTTTTTTGAATATTTGAAGAAGATGAAATCAGGTTTAAACGTAAACGCCTACGACAATTAAAATAAGTACAGCCAGCAAATAGACATTGATACCCATAAAATATTTAAAAACCTTAATACCCTCCCCATGTTTGAAAAATAATCGGGAGAAAGCATAGACCAACACAGCAACAATAATCAGCAATACTATTTTTAAACTTAGCTCATTAAAGACTCCCATTACGGTCATAAAAATACTAGCAACAGCTGTTGCAGTAACCCAAACAAGTGTTATTCCTTTGATTTGTTTTTCAGAATAAATAGCTGTAATCGAAGGGAATCCACCTTGTTGATAATCGTTGCCGTGACGAATAATGATTAACCAAAAATGAGGAATTTGCCACATAAACATAAAAAAAGCAAATGCAATAATTGCAGGATCAGTAATTGAACCTCCTGCAGCAGCATATCCAACCATTGGAGGTAATGCACCAATTAAACTTCCCGGAACAACAGCAAAAGCTGATTTCTTTTTTAGCGGTGTATAAAAAGCATTGTACCATATCAAAGTTAATATTCCCAATTGCATTGCTAGATATCCTGAATAATAGAATAAAATAGCTGAACCAATGAAAATCAAAATTAAAGCAAAAATTAAAGCGTGCCTTGCACTTATCTTTCCAGAAGGAATTGGTCTATCTTTAGTTCGTTTCATTTTAGCATCTGTATCGTGTTCTTGATATTGATTTAGAGCGGCTGATCCAGATGCCAATAGGAACAATCCTCCTACTGTAGCCCACATGGTTGCATCAATACTTCCCGATTTTAAAAGATAACCGACAAAAGTAGTAAGTGCCACAAATATTGTAATCCTCACCTTACTTAATTCCATGTACAGCTTTAAATACTTCATAATTTATTTTTCTATACTTTTCAAATAGGCATTAATTTGCTTGAGCTGTTCCTCATTAATGGATTCCTTATACGAAATCATCACTTTAGGATAAGTATCAACCATATCTTTCGAAGGATTGTAAATGGATTCTTTGATGTATTCTTCATCTGCAGTTACTTGTCGTGAAACCACTCCTGTTGTAACCGTTTTTGTACTGTACCACAGACCTTTGAACGAAGGACCTACAAGTCGAGTTCCATCTAAGGAATGACAAGCAACACAGCCATTTACTTGTAGTATTTTTAAGCCTGCCTCAGCTGCATTTGTATTATCATCAACCTTGTAATACCAGGCATCATATTCTTCCTGAGTAAGTACTTCTACTTTGCTTAACATATAGCTATGTCTTTCACCACAATACTCAGCACAAAGAATATCATATTCGCCTAGAATTCCAGCTTCAAACCACATTTTATTATTTATTCCAGGAACTAAATCTTCTTTAATTCTAAAAGCAGGAATATACAAACTGTGTAAAACATCGGGTGAATACAAATTTAGTGTAACTGCTTTATCTATAGGCACTATCAATGTTGGACTTATTTTTCCGTTCTCGTATTCGAAAGACCAGCTCCACATTCTGCCAGTTGCTTTTACCTGAATGGCATCATCAGGAAAATCACGCATGGGGGCATATCCTGCCCAGCCATAATAAAACATAACCAAAACCAATAGTGTTGGGATTACTGTCCAAACGATTTCTAAACTTCTACTTTCTTTTACATTTTTAGCAACAGGATTCCTCTTTTTATTGAATTTCACAACAAAAAGAATCATTGCAAATGTTATTCCAATTAGAAATACCAGAGATATTCCTGAAATGATCAAGAATGCCTTATCGACTCCTTCTACAAAATTTGATGCTTGACTAAACATAGTTTATTTCAATTATTTTTTTGACGATTTAACGAAGTGCATAATCGAAAAATGTTAATCCTATAAATACTGCAAAAATCACTATAACAAGAATCAGAAATACAGTTAAAATCTTACTATCAAATTTTAAATGCATAAAATAAGCAAGAACAATTGTAGATTTTACAACTGCTATCAACAGTGCAATGGATAAAGTCAAATTTCCAAAATCTATATAAGCAATAGTAACAGTTAACCAAGTAAGCAATAACAAAGCTATCCATACTTTGAGCTGGTTAGAAAAAGAAACAATATGATTTGTATGAGGTTCTTTTGACATAACTTAAGCTATTAAATACATTAGAGGAAAAAGGAAAATCCAAATTAAATCTACCAAATGCCAATACAGGCCAGCATTTTCTAAAAAGGCAAAGTTATCGTGAGTTTGCTTGCCGACTTTAACTTCCCAGGCAACCCATCCAATTAAGGCTGCGCCGATAATTACGTGGAGACCGTGTAAACCAGTCATGAAATAGTAGAGAACATAAAATAGCTTTTCTCCACCTTCTAAGACATTAAAAGCATCACCACCAGGAAATAAACCCAATTCAAATTTATGACCCCACTCAAAGTACTTGTTCACCATAAAAATTGCCGCTGCCAATATGGTAACAAGTAAGAGGTTAATGGCAAGTTTTTTTCGTTTGAGTTGAATTGCTGTGATCGAAATCGCTACAGTGGCAGAACTAGTAATTAGCACAATTGTATTGATAGCACCAATAGAAACATCAAGGTGGCTAGACCCTGCAGCAAAGGCTTCCGGATTCATTAAACGATAGATTGAGTAAACTAAAAATAAGCCCCCGAAGAGGATTAACTCGGTAAATAAAAACAACCACATGCCTAATTTCGAGGCTCCGTCATCACGATGTTCGTCCACTTGATGAACAGCTGTTATTGCTGAATTTGATATACTACTGCTCATGATATTCGTATGGTCCTTTAGTTATAGTCGGGATTTCATCAAAATTTAAAAGCGTTGGAGGAGTATTGACTGACCACTCCAATGTCTTTCCATTCCAAGGATTGTCGACAGCTTTTTTGCGCTTACGAAATGCCGCTATCAAATTACCAATCATCATTAATAGCCCAACACTTAAAATCCAAGATCCTATGGTTGAAATGAAATTCGGTATATGAAACTCTGGTAAATAATCGAAATATCGCCTTGGCATTCCCATCACTCCTACTACCATCATAGGAAAATACATCACATTAAAGCCAAAAAATATGGTCCAAAATGCTGAAGTAGCACGTTTCATATTGTAATTGATTCCGTACATCTTAGGAAACCAATAATGTATGGCCGCCATAAACGCAAAACCTGTCCCTCCAAACATTACGTAATGAAAATGGCCAACAACAAAAACGGTATCGTGCAGATGAACATCTGTGGCAAGAGCCCCCAGAATTAGACCAGTTAATCCTCCAATCATAAAGAGAAAAATAAATCCTAAGGCATACAACAAAGGAGCTTTCACATTGATTGATCCTCCGTACAAAGTCGCAATCCAGTTAAAAACTTTAACAGCTGAAGGAATAGCGACAAGAAATGTTAGAATAGAAAAAATAATACGTGCAGGCCCACTCATTCCTGAAGTAAACATATGATGACCCCAAACAAAGTAACCGATAAAAGCAATTGCTAAACTTGAATACGCGATAGCTTTGTAGCCGTAAATTTTTCTTTGTGAGAAAGTAGAAACTACTTCAGAAATTACACCCATTGCAGGAAGCACCATAACGTATACAGCAGGATGTGAATAAATCCAGAACATATGCTGATAAAGTATAGGATCACCGCCTAAACTGGGATCAAAAAGTCCGACGCCTAACAAACGTTCTGCAAATATCATTAGAAGCGTAATTCCAATCACCGGTGTTGCCAATAATTGAATCCAGGCAGTTGCATAAAGAGACCAGGCAAATAATGGCATTTTAAACCATGTCATTCCAGGAGCTCTCATTCTGTGGATAGTTACAATAAAGTTTAATCCCGTTAGAATGGAAGAAAATCCTAATACAAAAGCCGCCATCACCGACATGGAAACATTGGTTTCAGTATTTACACTATATGGTGCGTAGAAGGTCCATCCTGTGTCTGCAGGTCCATTGCCAAATACCAAAGTGGAAAGGGCAAATATGGCACCTATGACATACAAATACCAAGAAAGTAAATTGACTCTTGGAAAAGCAACATCTTTTGCTCCAATTAGAATAGGTAACATAAAATTTCCAAACACTGCCGGAATACCTGGAATGATAAAGAGGAAAATCATAATTACACCATGCAGCGTAAACAAACTATTGTAAGTACTTGGTTTTACAAATTGCTGTCCGGGATTCATTAATTCCAAACGCATCATTACACCCAAAGCCGCACCAACTATAAAAAACGTCGCGATGGAATACAAATAGAGTAATCCTATCCTTTTGTGATCGGTTGAAAGAATCCATTTAAATATACCACTTCGCCCTCCGGTTTCTTCCAAATAACTAATATGCGAGGCAGTGGAATTATTTTCTGTCATAGATTGAATTATTATGAAATATTCTTTTTTCGTTTAAATACAAGAAAAGCAAGCAAGATCAATGCAGAACCAAGAATCAATATGCCGGATATTTTGGTGATATTAAAAACATATTTCTTTCCGTCCGGATCGTAACTAAAACAAAATTGCAATACTTTGTTGATGGTAGGGCCAGAAACTTCTTTTGCAGATTCTACTACCGACATTTTCAAATCAAAGGGCAAAAAGTAAGTTCCATGAAGATAGCGAGTAATTTTCCCTTCTGGGCTAACTACCATAATAGCAGCTGCATGAACATATTCCTTGCCATCCTTCTTGAACTTAAAACCTAGATTATCAGTAATTTTTTCGATATTTAAACTGTCTCCAGTAAGCCAAATCCAGTGATCTTCGTTTATTGGGTTGTTCATCCCTTTCACATAATTCGCTTTCTTCTTCTCACCTAATGTTGGATAATCGTCGGGATTAAAACTGATAGTGATTACCTGGTAATCTTTTCCAAGTTCCATTTCTGTGCGATCAATCACTTCGGCTATGCCACCCAATAATGGAGAGCACAAGCCAGGACAATTATAATATATGAAGGCGAAAACAGTAGGTTTGTCGATTAGCGATTTAAGATTTACGAGTATAGAATCCTTATCAACCAATTGAATATCATCACGAATATACTCGTCAAGATGTTCATAAATACCTATTTGATCATTATCGGCAGAAACTACCGGATTGATTTGGGCATTCGAATTGAATGCAATAAGAATGCTAACGAGTAGCACTAAAACATTATATCTCATATGTATTTCACTATAAATGTGTATTATATATGCTTTATTTAAAATGATTATAAATAGCAAATTAAAGCATAAAAAAACGGACAAACAAATGTATATATGAGCATTTATTAGTCCGTTGATGTATTTAACAATCTCTTAACAGATTCTATTACTTACATTTCTCGCCTTGAGCTTCTTTAGCATTATCAGGCTTACTTCCTTTTAAGCTCAAAATGTAGGTTGCCAGTTGTTCAATTTCTTTTTGAGCTAGCTGCCCCTCATAAGGTGTCATACCTTTTTCAGGAACACCTGTTTTAATAACTTTAATTGTAGATTCAAAATCGCATCCATGCAATGAAAAATCATCTGTTAAGTTTGGACCTATTGCATTTCCTTCGCCATTCATTCCGTGGCAAGCAAAGCAGGCTTTTCCCATAAATAAAGCTTTGCCAGCTTCAAAATCAGCAGGATCAGTAGACGCAATGCTTACTTCGGGAGGTAACTGAGCAGAACGAGCATCCATTACCGCAGAAGCTGCAGCAACTTCCATTTCGTATTCTTCGTATTGATTAGGACCTTCGTTAAAAGCGTGGTAATATCCCCAATACAACACCGAGAAGAAAATAGATAAATAAAATACATACATCAACCAAGATGGTGGTGGATTATCCAATTCCTTAATACCATCAAATTCATGGTCTTCGATAACTTTACCTTTTTGATATTTTTTATTGCTACTCATAATTTTATAATTTAAGTTTTTTGTTTTGATTATTTGCACTTTCTAAATTTCCATCATCCAACGGAAAATTACTTACCGAATCGTAATAACTCTTTTTGGTTCGTAATACATGAAAAAGAACGGCCAGAAAGAAACTAAAGAAAAACACAAAAGAAAGAATTGTGGTAATTTCAATATTTTCCACCTGTTCTAAATACCGCATTGCTAATTTCATACAAATTTATATTTATTTTTAATAGATATCAATTTAATTATCTGTCAAATACTTCACCTTGGGCAGCTTTTGCATTGTCGGGATTACTTCCAATGATTGAAATGACATAAGAAGTTACCTCGTTTAACTGATTCTTATTTGCCAAATGTTTCCATGCCTGCATTCCTTTGGCTGGAACGCCCTCAGAAACAGCGGTATAGATATGGCTATCAGTACCTCCATGAAGGTAAGCATTATCAACTAAATTAGGCCCGATTGCATTTCCTTCGCCATTTAAACCATGACAAGCAGCACAATTTGTAGTATAAAATGTTTTTCCTGCATCCAGAACTTGTGCGTCATAGCTGGCAGTGAAATCCATCAATACAGGATCTTCATCAGAAGTATCAGATACACTGATATCCCGACCTAACTTATGCATATAAGCTATCATGGCAATAATTTCAGATTCTGGATCTGCACCTGGAATCTCGGCAGCAATTTCTTCTGCCTGCTTCTTTAAATCAGACAATGCCTGATCAGCATAGCCTTCAGGATAAGGCACTCCTAAATACTGCATCACTTCAATCTTGCGCTTCAACGAAGAATTATTCATTTTATTATCAATTAACCATGGATAAGCAGGCATTATAGTACCAGGAGAAGTACTTTCAGGATCAAGCATATGGTTATAATGCCAACTGGCGGTCTTGTACATTTTACCGGCAACAACACCTGTTCGAGCCAAATCAGGACCCGTGCGCTTAGATCCCCATTGGAATGGATGATCATAAACAAACTCTCCTACTTTTGAATAATCACCATAACGTTCAACTTCCGAACGAAATGGACGCACTTGCTGAGAGTGGCAGTTATAACAGCCTTCGCGCACATACATATCTCTGCCTTGCAATTCTAACGGAGAGTAAGGAGTTACGGTTGCAATTGTTGGGATATTCGCTTTAATGGTAATCATCGGAACAATTTCTACTAAACCACCAATTGCCAAAGCAACAAATGCCCAAATGGTAAATTGAACTGGTTTGCGTTCTAGCCAACCGTGAACAGTTTCATTGCCAATACGTTTTTTTGGAAGTACTTCCAAAGGGGGAGCACTTACTTGTTCGTCGCCAATAAATTTACCCAGAACCATGGTTTTGCGCAAATTATACAACATCATAATAAATCCAGTCAGGTATAATAAACCACCCAATGCACGGGTTTTAAACAATGGAATGAGTTGAACTACAGTTTCGAGGAAGTTAGGATAAGCCAACATTCCGTCTTCAGTAAATTCTTTCCACATTAAGCTTTGAGTAACTCCTGCCCAATACATTGGAATGGCCCAGAAAAGCATTCCAATCGTTGCAATCCAAAAGTGAGTATTGGCTAATTTTTTGGAGAATAGCTCTCTGCCCCACAAACGAGGAACTAACCAATACAGCATACCAAAGGTTAGAAGTCCATTCCAACCCATACCGCCAATATGTGTATGTGCAGGAGTCCAGTCGGTAAAGTGACTAATAGCATTAACATTTTTAAAAGATAACAATGGCCCTTCGAAAGTAGCCATACCATAAGCGGTTACGGCAACTACAAAAAACTTTAAGATGGGCTCATCACGTACTTTATCCCAGACTCCACGCAATGTAAGAAGACCATTTATCATTCCTCCCCAACTCGGAGCAAGCAACATAACAGAGAATACAACACCAAGCGTTTGAGCCCAGGCAGGTATTGCTTGATATAAAAGGTGGTGAGGACCAGCCCACATATAAAGAAAGATCAATGACCAAAAGTGAATGATCGAAAGTTTATAGGAATAAACCGGGCGATTTGCCACCTTGGGCAAGAAATAATACATCAAACCTAAAAATGGAGTTGTCAAGAAAAAAGCAACTGCATTGTGACCGTACCACCACTGAACTATTGCATCCTGAACACCAGCATAAACCGGATAAGAATGGAACCAGGAAGTAGGGATTTCGATTGAATTAACAACATGCAGAAGTGCAATACCTACCCAAGTGGCAATATAAAACCAGATAGCAACATAAATATGTTTGGTCCGACGTTTGATCATCGTTCCTGTAATATTCGCGCCAAAAGCAATCCAAACAAGTGCGATGGCAATATCTAAAGGCCATTCCAGTTCAGCATATTCTTTACTTTGCGAAAGCCCCAAACCAAGGGTAACTGCTGCAGATAAAATAATTAGTTGCCAACCCCAAAAATGGAAACGACTAAGAAAATTGGAATACATCCGGGTTTTTAACAAACGCTGCATCGAGTAATAAACTCCTGTAAATATGGCATTCCCAATAAAACCAAAAATTACGGCATTGGTATGAATTGGCCTAACTCTTCCAAAAGTTAGAAAGGAAAGTTTAAAATTCATTTCAGGAAATGGAATTTGCAAAGCAATAAGTAGGCCGACCAACAAAGCAATAAGCCCATAAAACAGGGTTGCATAAGTAAACAGCCTTACAATTTTGTTGTCGTAAGAAAATTTTTGGATCTCCATATTATTTGTTTTCAGTTAATTCCTCTTCGTTATTAGAATCTGTGTCGGATACTTTTGTGTCTTCAAATAGAATTCGAACTGCAGGTGTATGTCCATCGTCAAATTGGCCAGTCTTAACCGCCCAAATAAAAGCGATAAGAAACCCCCCTGCAACAATTGAACTTAAGGTAATTAGGATAAATAAAACATTCATTTCTATTTAAGTATTTCGATTCCTAAAAGGCAAATATAGAGAAATATTTATGTGAACAATCCTTATTGTAGTCTATTTAGAATAGTTCTTAATAATTAATTCAACCATATGAAAAGCGCTTATTTTTCAACTAAATTACTAAAATATTTAAGACCAAGAGATGCTGTAATTGCACTTACAAATAAAACCACTGTAACAGAACTGATTGGCATAAGTATAGCTGCTACTATTGGAGTCAGCAAACCTTGAACCGCAAAGCCCAATCCAATTGTATTATATAAAATACTGATTCCAAAACTAGCTTTTACTGTATTGATACTTCCGTGAGCCATTTTCAGATAACTAGCTAAGAATTTAAACTTCCGTGCCTCCAAAATACCATCACAAGCCGGCGAAAAATTATAAATATCATCAGCTATAGTAATACCAATTTGAGCAGAATTCAATGCGCCTGCATCGTTGAGGCCATCTCCTATCATCAATACATTTTTATTGTCTTCGCGTAACTTTTGGATATAGGCCAATTTATCTTCGGGCTTTTGATTAAAATGAAGTCGATTTGCTTTTTTAAACAAGGGTAATAATCTTTCCTTTTCACCTTCATTATCGCCTGATAATAAATGTAATTCATAGCGTTTACCTAATTCATCAATTAAATCGGATAATCCAGCTCGATATTTATTTTCTAATCTGAAATATCCCCTACAAGTGCCATTTATACCTACAAAAACTTGCGATTGCAAAAAATCCTGAGTTAAATTATTGCCACAAACATAAGCTTTTGAACCTAGTTTTATGACAAAATCGCCTATCTTCCCTTCTACTCCACTCGAAGGCACTTCGTCAAAATCTCTAACATAATGAGTTTCAATATTCGTAAAATGATTGTATAATGCTGTACTTAAAGGATGCGTGGATTGTCGAGCTACTGATTTAATCAAAGATGTTTCCTCCTCGGAAAGCTCAATTTCACCTTCAAATACTACTTTCACAGCATTCGATTCGGTAATTGTTCCCGTTTTATCAAAAACAATAGAATCGATTTTTGAAAGATTTTCAATGACCTGAGTTTGTTTGATATAAAAGCCATTCTTCCCAAAAATACGCATACTATTTCCATAAGTAAATGGAATAGAGAGTGCTAATGCACAGGGACAGGCTACTATTAATACAGCAGTGAAAATTGAAATAGCTCGCAGAGGTTCGATAAAAAACCAAAAAGCAGCTGTACCCAAAGCCAATACAATTACAACATAGGTAAACCATTTGCTAACGCGATCGACAATGGTATTCAATGTTTTAGCATTGATATCGCCCGACTCCGATTGATTCCAAAGTTTGGTTAAATTAGATTGATCAACTGACTTATTTACTTTTAATTCGATAGCGGCACCAACTTGTTTTCCACCTGCGTAAATAGGGTCCCCGATGAGTTTACTCACTGGATTGGATTCGCCCGTAACAAAACTGTAATCAATACGAGCAACCCCTTTCACCAATTCAGAATCGACGGGAATAAGCTCATTGTGCCTGACCAGTATCCGATCGCCTTTTTCTAAATCACGAATTTGGATAATGCTTTCCTTATCACCATCGACTTTGGCTATTGCAATTGGGAAATAGGATTTATAATCGCGGTCAAAGCTTAGCGCTTCATATGTTTTACCTTGATACCATTTTCCTATAAGAAGGAAAAATATAAAACCGGCAAAGGAATCAAAATAACCGGTGCCGGTATTTGTCAGTATCTCAAAAGCTGATTGCCCGAATAATGCCAATATTCCCAATGATATAGGCATATCGGTATTCACAATCTTAACTTTCAGGTTTTTATATGCCGACAACAAATAATCGTTGGCACTATAAACCAACACAGGAACTGCCAGTATCAATATTAAGAAACTTAAAAATCGCTGCAAAGCCGGATCAACACCGCTTGCCCCGGCCAGATAATCAGGTAGACTGAGCATCATAATATTTCCAAAACTGAATCCTGCTACACCCAATTTAAATAATAGCTGACGATTAGTTTTTTTTGGTTTCTTTTTATCCAAATCTTCCAAAGAAATGACAGGCGTATAATGAACGGAAGCCATAAGTTCAACCACTTGACGCAGCGAAATCTTGGATTCCTTAAAAGTGACGCTCACCTCCTTTTTGACAAAGTTTACTGAGGAATAACTAATACCTGAATTTAGAGTATTGAGATTTTCGAGCAACCAAATACAAGAGCTGCAATGAATAGTTGGGACAAAAAAGGTAACTTTCGAAAAATCCCCATCTTTAAACTCAAGCAATTTATTTTTAATCTCTTCTTGATCAAGATAAGCAAATTTATCACCAAATTCAGGATTATCCAGCCTGACTCCTGGAGTTTTTTCCAGCTCGTAATAGGTATATAATTTATTCTGATTTACAATCTGATAAACTGTTTTACAGCCGTTGCAACAAAAGGGTTTATCTTCCCAAATAACTGGATATTTTCCACAGTCTTCACCGCAGTGTATACATTTAAGCTGTTCTTTTGCCATTGAGAATGCAATTTCATATGGGAGCTCAAAAATACATCAAAATTGAAGATACTCAAGCTGCAATTATAATTTGCTTGATGATGGTTCAGCAGAAATACCTATTTTCGGCAAAAATAATTTTAAAGGTTTATGCTAAAACGAGAAATAGGAAAATGGGATTTAGTCTTGTTTATGATAAACAGCTTGATAGGTGCTGGAATTTTTGGGTTGCCTTCAAAAATATTTGCGCTTTCTGCCTGGTATAGCATTCCTGCTTTGTTTATCACTGCCGGAATAGTATTAATTCTCGTTCTGAATTTTGCCGAAGTCGGCAGTCGCTATACAAAAACAGGCGGGCCCTATTTGTATACGTTGAAGGCTTTTGGACGATTTCCTGCTTTTTTAATGGGCTGGCTTTTACTTATAACTCGTTTGGCAACCTATGCTGCACTCGTCAATATTTTGCCATCTTACTTAAGTTTTTTTTATCCTGAATTAGGCCAAATTGGAGGAAAAACAGCAATTATCTTTTTTATCACTTTATTTTTTACCGTTATTAATTATCGAGGTGTACGTAACTCAACACGCTGGAATAATGGATTAGCAATCGGCAAATTAATCCCCTTATTAGTCTTTATTATCGTCGGACTATTCTTTATACAGCCAGAAAATATTCAAATACCTAAAGAACTCCCTGAAATTAGTGGTTTTTCACAATCTATTTTCCTTCTGATATTTGCTTTTACAGGCTTTGAAGCTATTATTGTTAGTACTGGAGAAATTAAAAACCCAAGAAAAAATATTCCTTTTGGTCTAATCATATCTTTGTTTGTGGTAAGTTTATTTTACGGTCTGATTCAATTTGTAAGCATCGGAACACTAACAAATTTGGCGCAATCGGAAAAACCTTTAGTAGATGCAGCTTATTTGTTTATGGGCAATGGAGGAGCTATTTTCATTACTATTGGAGCTTTAATTTCTGTAAGTGGAACACTAAATACAGTTATGTTTATTGGAGGCCGCATCCCTTTTGCTTTAGCTGATGAAAAACAATTGCCTAGCTTTTTTGCCAAGATTCATGCAAAATTCTCTACTCCTACCAGATCTTTGATACTATTTGCCAGTTTAGCTTTTCTAGTAAGCGTTTCCGGAACTTTTATTTATGCGCTTACTATAAGTGTTATCAGTAAAGTTATGATTTTTCTAATCGTTTCTGCCGCCTTGCTTCGACTGCGATTTAAAGAGAAGGATCAAAAAGATTTCTTCAAGCTACGCTTTGGAAAGATATCAGCCTGGACAGGAATTATATTGTCGATTATCCTTTTATCAACATCTAAAATAGAAGAGTTTAGAGATGTGGCTTTAACACTGCTTTTTGGTGTTTTTGTTTGGTTGTTAAATTTGCTTTGGATTCGAAAAAAGAAAGAAAAATAGAGAGCACAGCTTATATCTTCTCTCCCATTGCGATCAACTCTTTTACAAAAATCCCAATTTGATCCTGATCAAAGCCCTTTTGTAATGCTGCCTCTTCAAGAGTTCCCCAAATAGGCTCACCACAAGCAATGCATCGAATTCCTTTCTCAGATAAATACCTAACAGAATGCGGATAATGATTTACTAAATCTTCGATTTCGATTTCCTTGGTAAGAACTATTTTAGACATCTTAATTCAGAATATAATTCTTGACAATTCCTGCTATAAATTGATTTTCGCCCGACATACAGAGTACATCTCTCAATTCTTTTGGTGCTCTGCCGTGAATAAAATGGCTTTCCCAGATATGCTCGATATACCATTTTGGCTCATTAGCCCACCGATTATCAAGGGTTTTTCGATTTAAGAAAGTTTCTTTTGAAATTTCAATAAAAATTTTCTTGTCGAATAATTGGTAAACTTCTGGATTACCATAAACCATTAATCCTTCTGCGATTATATAATCGTAATTTTTCTGTTCTTTTAGAATTTCTTCACGAAAAGAAGTGAAATCTATTGATTCTGGGCGTTCCCAATCGATCTGGCCTTTTATTAATGGCATATCTGATTTAGGTACTATAAATTCGTCTTGATGCAGAATTTTAATCTTATCGTCGTTAAACCATTCACTAATGCGCATTGCTAAACTGGTTTTCCCTGCCCGACTTACTCCTCCTATTCCAATTATTTTTCCCATCATTTTGAAAATCGAAGTAAAAATACAATTATTTGAAAAGAGACCAAATGTTAAAGCTGATTATTGGAGATACCCAAAACGCTTCAAATCGCGTTCATTATTGCGCCAATCTTTTTGAACACGAACATAGAGTTCAAGGAAAACCTTTTTATCGAAAAAAGCTTCCATGTCGATACGAGCTGAAGTTCCCACCTTTTTAAGCATCTTGCCTTGATGCCCTATTATGATGCCTTTTTGAGTATCGCGTGCAACGTAAATATTGGCCCGCATTTTGATAATTTTTTCTTCTTCTTTAAATTCCTCAACTTCAACTTCAGCCGAATATGGAATTTCTTTTTGATAATTCAGAAGAATCTTTTCTCTAATAATTTCTTGAGCAAAAAAGCGCTCTGTTTTATCGGTAAGCTCTTCTTTAGAAAAATAGGCGGGTGATTCTGGGAGTTTCTCTAATATAGTATCCAAGACCTTCTCAATATTGAAATCGTTGAGCGCCGACATAGGAATTATATCAGCCATAGGCATCTTTTCTTTCCAAAACTCCATTGCTTCAACAACAGCTTCCTGATTTGATAAATCTATTTTATTAATCAATACGATAGTTGCAATACCAGATTGGTTAATTCGTTCGATAATCATATCGTTTTTTATCCTTTGTTTAACCTCAACCAAATACAGAAAAATATCGGCATCAACTAAGGCCGATTCCACAAAATTCATCATGCTTTCGTGGAGTTTGTAAGCAGTATCTACAATTCCGGGTGTATCGGAATAAACTATTTGAAAGTCCTCCCCACTTACAATTCCCATAATACGATGGCGAGTAGTTTGAGCTTTAGATGTGATAATAGATAGCTTCTCGCCCACCAAGGCATTCATAAGGGTTGATTTCCCAACATTGGGATTTCCAAGAATATTAACAAAACCTGATTTGTGACTCATAAAGGATAATCTAATTTTCGGCAAAGATAAAGCTAAAAGTGCTAATGTGCTAATGAGTTAGTTTTTAGAAAAGCTAATTATTCAGCTAATTTGCTAATTGATGCCCAAAAGTTTTAGGATATTTACCCAATGAAATAAATAAAATGCCACCAAAGCTCCAAAACACCAAATTCCACTAAAGAATAATTTATAAACTTAAAGTTGTAGTTCTATCTATAATTTCTGAATTACTTTGATTATAAGGTATCTGAGGTTAACTAATAAATTTTTAGGGTATAGGTTAATCTTAAACTTGTCAATTTCGACAAGGAGATGAAAGGTTTGCTGCCGATTATCCTCAGGATTAGCAATACAATTTGGTGATATTTTGTGCTTTAGTGTATTGGTGGCAAAAAATATTTCGCTCACCATTTGATGAAATAGCCTAATTATTCAATTGTTTCAAGGCATCTTTTACATCATTAACAGGAAGTTGACATGCTTTATTCTGACAAACATAGATTATAGTTTGATTCTTTATTAACTTGCCTTCCAATAAGGATAATTTTCCTTCATTTTTTCCACCTGATAAAATAACATTGGGCAGAAAATGTTGATCAAATTCTCTTCTTTTATCAGCAAAATCATTTCCTACTATTGCAATTTCAAAAGGAGAACTAACAAACCAAGACATCAAAATATCCCAGTTAGCATAATATGCTCCACCTTGTAATGCATTCTGCTTAACATTGTTAAGCATTGTTCTTGATTTATCTATATAAGCATCCTTATAAAAATACTGTCCCAGAATAAATAAATTTTTTGCCATCACCGAATTGGAAGAAGGAATCACATTATCGGCAATTTCCATTTTACGGGCTATCAAGGATGGATCAAGATCAGAAGTATAATAAAACATTCCGCTTTTGTTATCGTAAAAATGAACTAAAACATATTCCATTAATTGAGCTGCTTCTTCCAACCATTTTACATCAAATGTAGCCTGATACAATGAAATAAAAGCCTCGATGGTAAAAGCGTAATCATCCAGAAATGCATTGATAGACCCCTTATCATTTTTATAATTTCTATGCAATCTGTTATCCTTGGTTTTTATTTTTGTATTGATAAATTCGGCAGTTCTAAGAGCAATTTCCAGATATTCATTTTTATCAAAAATCCTATAGGCATCCACATATGCTTTTAGCATAATCGCATTCCACGATGTAAGTATTTTATCATCAAGTCTTGGTCGGATGCGTTTTTCCCTTTCTTTTAAAAGTGTTTTTTTAGCATCTAGAACTCGCTTTTTTAATTCAACTTCGCTTATTTTATTTTGCTCCGCTATTTTTTTATCAGATACCGTTTTGTATAAAATATTCTGATTATTCTCCCAATTCCCTGATTCTGTAACATTATAATAATCAATTATTAATGGTGCATTTTTTCCTAATATTTCATTCAATTCACTTTTATTCCATACATAATATTTTCCTTCAACACCTTCGCTATCAGCGTCCAATGATGAATAAAAAACACCTTCTTTAGATGTTAATTCTCTTTTTATAAACTCTAAAGTCTCTTTTACAATTATTTTATATTCCGGATTTTTAGTTAGTTGATAAGCAGACGAATACAAACTTACTAATTGAGAATTATCATATAACATTTTTTCAAAATGAGGAACTTTCCATTTAGCATCGGTGGAATAGCGCGAAAAACCACCTCCAATTTGGTCGTATATTCCTCCATCGGCCATTTTATCAAGAGTAATGGTAACTGCTTTTAAAGCATCAGAATCTTGACTATGAAAATGATAGTTTAATAGATACTGATATCCGATTGGCAAAGGGAATTTAGGAGCTCGCTTATGACCACCATCAATGAAATCAATTTGATTTTTCCATTTCGAAAAAATGTTATTTAATTCATTTTCAGTAAATTCCGACATCTCGGAATTCATATAGATCATTTCGCTGCTTTGTACACCTTCGGTAAGAGCCTTAGCTTGAGTCTCTGTTTTAGTGGGATTTTGTTTTACAAATTCAGAGATTTGTTCTAGCATATCCATCCAATTGGATTTCGAAAAATAAGTTCCGCCATAAATGGGACGACCATCGGGCAAGGCAATGCAATTCAACGGCCAACCGCCGCTTCCCGAAAGCAATTGAACTGCATTCATATACACCTGATCAATGTCGGGTCTCTCTTCTCTATCAACTTTAATCGCTACAAAATGATCATTCATATATTTGGCGACTTCTTCATCTTCGAAACTTTCGTGTTCCATAACATGACACCAATGACAAGCGGCATAACCTATGCTGATAATTATTAATTTGTTCTCATTTCGAGCTTTATCTAAAGCCTCCTTGCCCCAAGGATACCAATTTACAGGATTGTGCGCATGCTGAAGCAAATAAGGACTGCTTTCGTGAATAAGATGATTTGAGTATTTCGGTTCTTCTACATTCATAGTATTAGTTTTATCTTTAGTTTGGCCACAAGATGTCGTTGAAATTAAACAAATAATTATAACAGGATAAAATACTCTCATATAAAACACGCAATATTCAGATTAAAAATTATATCTAAAAGTCAAACAAAGGATATTCAGAAAAATTAAAAAGCAAATTTAATCCCCTGTGCCAATGGCAATTCGCTTCCATAATTTATAGTATTAGTTTGACGGCGCATATAGGCTTTCCATGAATCAGAACCAGATTCACGACCTCCTCCTGTATCTTTTTCACCTCCAAAAGCGCCCCCAATTTCAGCTCCTGAAGTTCCACTATTTATATTAGCAATACCACAATCAGAACCTACTTCGCTTAAAAATTGCTCACTTTCACGCATACATAGTGTGAATAAAGAAGAAGATAATCCTTGAGGAACACCATTGTTCAATTCAATAGCTTCATCAAAAGTTTTGTATTTAATTAAATAAACTATGGGTGCAAATGTTTCTTCCTGTACGATATGATAATGATTTTCAGCTTCAGCAATCGCCGGAACAACATAGTTGCCTGAAGTATAGTTTGCACCTTCAAGTATATTGCCTCCGAAGATTATTTTACCACCTTCTTTTTCAACCTCACTAACAGCATGTTTAAATGCATTTACCGAATGAATATCAATAAGTGGACCAACCAAAGTATCAGTTTCCAAAGGATTACCAATTTTATTAATAACCTGACTGTAGGCATTGATTAACCTGTCTTTAACTTGCTCATAAACCTTTTCGTGAACAATAACACGTCGTGTTGATGTGCAACGTTGCCCTGCTGTTCCAACCGATCCAAAAACTATGGAAGGAATGGCCATTTCCAAATCGGCACTATCAGAAATAATTACTGCATTGTTTCCACCTAATTCAAGAATACTTTTTCCAAGGCGTTCTCCAACAATTTTTCCAACACGTTTTCCAACAGCTGTAGAACCGGTAACAGAGAATAGAGGAATGCGTTTATCGGCTACAAAATTATCGCCCAAAACGGATGATTTGGCTATGATTAAACTAAAAACGCCCTCAGGAACATTGTTCATTTTTAAAACTTTTTGGATAATGTTCATAGTGGCAATAGCAGAAAGAGGTGTTTTAGAACTAGGTTTCCAAATTACTACATCGCCGGCGATAGCTGCAAGCATAGAATTCCATGCCCACACGGCAACAGGAAAATTGAAAGAAGTTATTAAACCAACCAATCCAATAGGATGATATTGATCGTACATTCTATGGTTTCTTCTTTCGGAGTGCATAGTAAATCCATTGAGTAAACGCGATTGTCCAACTGCAAAATCACAGATATCAATCATTTCCTGCACTTCGCCAAGACCTTCCTGATATATTTTACCCATTTCGAGTGTTACCAATTTTCCTAAATCTTCTTTGGATTTGCGAAGCGCAAGACCTATTTGGCGAACAATTTCACCTCGATTGGGAGCAGGAATTTCACGCCATATTTTAAATGCCTCCTGAGCTTTTCTTACTACCATTTCATAATCTTCCAAAGTGGCATTTTTTACTCTGGCAATTTCCTGGCCATCAATAGGAGAAACAGAAGAAGTAATATCTCCTTCAACTTCAAACCAAACAGTTCCTGTTGTAACTCCAGAATTAATTTCGCTAATTCCCAATCGCTTTAAAAGGTCTTTTATTTCAAAATCTATTTTTGTCATTTTATATTAATTTTCTATTATTAGTTAATCTTGCCTAATTCATTTTAAATTATCCTGATGCAAGTTTTAATACCGATTAGTCAACTAAATGCCGCATATTTTCACTTCGTTCAATTTGCGGTTTTGTTGATCTATCGGCATTAACTCCCGAAGGTTCGGGATAAATTCAAAATTTGCTATGCGG
>JAQIBR010000011.1 GCA_027858955.1 Bacteroidales bacterium | reverse complement strand
ACCTATTAAATTATTACCATAAACCGGTTTACCTACTTGATTCATATAATGTTAATGACAGTACAATATTAGTATGATACGGTTTTCGTCTTATTAAGTTGCGCTTTTCTGAATTAAGAACGAACTATCTTCTTGTAGCCAATAATACATCCTAAAAAATATTGAATTATTTGACAGGGTAAATATTCGCCGGGACTGATCGTGAATATCTACGTATTTGACTTACTAAATCATATCTTTCTTCAGCAGGATACGACTTGGTTAGATAAAATATTTCCATTGCTGCCTTGTAGGCTAATTTATATACATCTAATTCTCTCGCTGTATTTATTATTGCCATATAATTATGATGTAGTATTTTCCGACCTATCGCCTGCTCGCCCTATCTCCTGCTCGCCCTTTTTCGCCTCCGTCAGCTGACGGACGCCCCATCGCCAGTTCGCCCCATTGCACTCTGCTCCTTGCTCCTTGCTCTACGCTCACTTCCTACTCCGTCACTTCCCAGTATCCTGTTTTAGTGCTTCCAACACGTTTGACGAGTCCGTTTTGTTTTAATTTAGCTATGTTTTCTTTTACTTTTCTTTGAGAAATGTTGATTTTTTCGGCTATCTGTTTTGTTGTAATAAACTGATTGTCTTTGATTAAACCAATCATTTTCCGTTGATTATTGGTGACCCTATCGGTGACTTTATCGGTGACTTTATCGGTGACCTTGTCTTTTTGTTTGAATAAGACCACTTTAAAACCTTGAGCAACTTCTTCAAATAAGGGTTCTTTCACTCCGTAATCTTTACATAGAGTAAATATCCGTTTGATTCCCGAACCATATCGCTCAATCAACCCTATTTCTTTAAACGCTTTTGCAATGAGCTTGTTTCGTGTTTGAGAAGTATAGTTATCCGTTATTAAATCCCTTATGGTAAGATTTCCGTATAGCTTACCCGGATTGAAAAACTCTATTCTGTTATCAAATATTTTAATAATACTGGCACTGCTGTCTCTATAATCACGATGTACAATCATATTTATCACCACTTCGCGAATGGCATCAAGTGGGTAATCAAAGCGTTCTATGCGTTGTGGATCACCTGTAATAATGTATTCCACCATCAAATGTTTTTTTATAAACGAAATAACTTCATTTACCTCCTGAAATAAATTTGTACTAATAGAAATACTATCGATAATGTTAATTTCACTTTTAAAGCGCCCGACCTGCATATCGCTAATAGCACAATAATCATTTGCAAATAAAAGATAGGCTCCAAAAGTAGGTTGATGATCTCTTATCATTTCAAATTTGGAAAGAAAATCTGTAGGAGCAAGCGTGATTTTTGATTGACTTCCAGATTCAATAGTTTTCATAAATTCCGTCACTTTCTGTTCTGAGAGATCCTGATACGTATGATTTGGGTCAGGATAAAAATCCCAACTACTATTCATCGTTTTTAGATGTTCGTTGGAAATTTCATCAAGGCTCATCAAGTGATTCGAATTCAATACCCTTTTATAATACTTATTTTTAAAACTGACTGGTTTCACCGGATATTCTGATACTTCAAAAACAACAATCTTTTTTTCTAGTATGTTTTCAATATTCACAATCGGAATCACTTGAGGGTGCGTGTTTTGTTTTACTTCATTCAACCACTTTTGGATGGTTTCTTCTGTAATATCAACCCCTATAATCTCCTTACTATCCTGCACACCGATTAAAACCTTCCCTCCTTTCGTGTTTGAAAAAGCAACAATGGTTTCAATAACAGCCTTATTGAAAGATGATTTAAACTCAAGGGTTTCACTTTCCCCTTTATTGATGCTGTTTATAAACTGTTGTTTATTCACTTTTTTTGTTTGATGTTGGCTGGGAGAGTAAGCGGATCAGTAGGAGGAGTGAGCATCGTAGATGCGACATTATGGTAGAAATTCGATATGACAATCAATAAAAAGCGCTGTAGGTGCGAAATTATTAATCATAAAATTCAAATACATAATGATCATCAAATGCTATTTCAAATTTTTGTAATAATTCCAGATATTCTTCCTTAAATGTCAATTTTTTGTGATGTTCTTCCTGTTTAATGATATATTTAATGACATCATCTCTCTGTGAATGTGAATAAGAAAAAGCACCATAACCTTCTTGCCATGAAAATTTTCCTTTTACAAAACGATTTTCGTTTATCCATTTTGAAGAATTCGTTTTCACTATTTTAATAATCTCTGACAATGAAGTGGTAGGATGTAATTCAAAAAATATATGTACATGGTCTTTATAGCCATTGACGGCTAAAGAGAATTGTTTATTATTTTTCAAAATTCCGGCAATGTATTTGAATAATTCGGTTCTGAAATTATTAGTTAACAGGTTTTCTCGTCCTTTAACGGAAAAAATTGCGTGAATGTTTATTTGTGTGTATGTGTTTGCCATGGTATTTGTTTTAATAATGTCGAACCTACGGCTCTCACAAATTCTTGCTCTGATTTTTATTCTACCATAATGCCGAACCTACGGTTCTCACAAATTCTTACTATAATTTTTATTCTAATTCAATTTGTGGTCAAACTAATTCCATTTGTGGTTAAACTAATTCCGTTTGTGGTCAAACTAATTCCGTTTGTGGTTAAACTAATGTTATTTGTGGTTGCCATTGGCTTGGGGCAAGGAGCAAGGAGCTTGGGGCTCTGCTCCCATTTCCGATTTATTAGGTTTCGTGCTTAAAACCGATTCTCTTTCTTTGCATTTTAAAGATTTAAAATTATTTCACTGGGTGAAATCAGGTTTGATACAACTGAATCAACAGCTCTAACAAGTTGCTTACCGACAGTATCTTTAGCGAAATAATCCCATTTAATTACAATATTCCATACCTTCTCCCCAATTTCCATTGATAACTGATAAACTTGTAATTCTTCTAATTTCATTTCAATACTACTTAATGACGATTTAATGACAACTGAATGACTTTTTCAATGACGACTTAATGACCACTGAATGACTATTGAATGACTTTTTCAATGACTACTGAATGACCATTGCAGACCTTTTCAATGACCACTGAATGACTATTGAATGATCCTCTCCACCACAGCTTCGCCCTCTCACTCACACATCCCGATCCCGATAGCTATCGGGACTATCGGGACTGATGAACAAGAAGGTGGCACAGCCAAAAATAATTTTTATAATTAGTCGGAAAACCTTAAATAATGCTAGAAAGCAGAAGTGATTGCAAAAATAAATTGGAATTGTATTTTGAGTTTATCAATGTAATGGATATCTTTTGCAAGCTAATTAGTTATCTTTTAAGTGTTTCCAACCGATCATTTTAAAACATCTTTCGGTTAGTGCGCGTTTTTTGTTTTATAGCATAAAAGTATGTCTTTTTTCAATATAAACAGGCTTGGGGGTTGGGTTTCTTGTATTTTTTTCAGAAATTAAACTAAATAGCTTGGGGCGTGGAGCAAAGAGCAAGGGGCAAGGTTGTCATTTAGCTTCGCGCGTAACTCATTGCCCCCAAAACTTTTGGAGTATTGCGGGTATGGAATTCCTTATTACAGGGATCAACTCGTTCAGGAGAATAGGCAAGCCAAAAATCTTCTCCTTGTTTTAATCCACTTGCTCTTTCAATAATGGGTAACATAAAGTCTTCGGTAGTTGTTGGATAGGTGGTTGATTCCAAACTTACAAAAGTTCCTGCTTTTATGTTTCTACCAATATCCAAACATGCAGATTCGATATAGGACATATCAGGCTTGCGGAATTTATCCAAAGGTGTGGGGACAGCAATTATGAGGGCATCACATTCCTTCATGCGAGAGCAATCTGTTGTTGCTTCTAATTTTAGCGTATTAACAACAACCTCCTTTTATAATTGTCATTTGTCCGTCAGCTGACGGACGTCATTTAGCTTCGCTGTCATTGGCGCTTCGCTTGTCATTCATTGTTATTTGATATTTTGCCGATTGATTTTATATAGTTGTTTAGTTTCACTCCAATGCTATTAATTTCAGTATCAAAGAAAAGAAAGTCATCTTCAGTAATTAATTGTCTGTTTTTTGCTTTGGTCAACCAAGTTCTAGTTTCGTATAAAGAACATCTGGAATAGTAACAGAAATTTTTATTTTCTTTATAATGAAATCTTCCAAAGCCTTCGGACAGGTTTGCTGCAACAGAATCAACAGCTCGAACAAGTTGCTTACCGACAGTATCTTTAGCGAAATAATCCCACTTAATTACAATATTCCATACCTTCTCCCCAATTTCCATTGATAACTGATAAACTTGTAGTTCTTCTAACTTCATATTTTCAAGTCTCTTTATTATTGAACTTTACTTATAATTGTCATTGGCGCTTCGCGCGTCATTTGCCTTCGGCGTCATTTAGCTTCACTGTCATTTGTCCGTCGGCTGACGGACGTCATTGGCTTCGCTGTCACTTACGCTTCGCTCGCCTTTTTGCTCATTTCAATCTAGCCAGCATCTCTATAGGATCAAGTTCTATTTTAGAAAATGCAAACCATTTTTTACCCAGGTCTTTTAAGGAAGCCCCGAAATGGTATACCGTGCTTTCATCAATAATTAGGAAACGATCATGGGCTTTAGTGAAGATTTTTACCTCGATGGATTCGTATTGAGCATTGTGCTTTTCTAAATCTAATTTGAGCTGTTTTGATATCGATGCTGTATAAACTATTGCCGTAACCTTACTTTTTCGTTTTGTTAATAAAGTCAATATAGTATCATCCAAATAGTTATCAATTAAAATGATAGATTCTTTTGCTGTCTTTAATAGATCGGATACAAATTGCCAAGCATCGAAAATTTGGCCATCGTAGAAGATGCCTTGTTGAGGCAAGGTGCTGGATTCAATCAGAAAATCAAACTTTTGATCGTGTTCCAATAGTTTTCTTTCAATTTTATCCATGCGATGATTAAGAACATAACCTTTTAATAAATAGTCTCTCAGTACACTGTTCGCCCAAATACGAAATAGGGTTGCGTTTCTTGAATTTACTCTATATCCTACCGACAAAATAGCATCAAGGTTATAGTACTGGGTTTTATATTTTTGAATTCCTCGAGTCCCCATGTGTTCCAAAATGGAACATGTGCTATTTTCGATTAATTCCCCTGATTTATAAATATTTATCAGATGCTTAGTAATAGCAGGTCTTTTGGTGCCAAATAATTCAGCTATTTGTTTTTGAGTAAGCCAAACAGTATCTTCTTCAAACCTTACCTCTAATGCGATTTGATTATCTTGTGTTTGATACAAAATTATTTCGCCTTTTCCCATGAATTTATATTAATTGCTTAACTTATTTCGACACTTCGTTTTTTCGTTGAGTCTCCTTGCTCCTTGCTCCTTGCTCCTTGCTTTTTTATTCAGCAGTATAAGACTTGGTCAGATAAAATATCTCCATGGATGCCTTATAGGCTAATTTATAGACATCTAATTCTCTCGCTGTATTTATTATTGCCATATAATTATGATGTAGTATTTTTCGTCCTATCGCCAGCTCTCCCTATCTCCTGCTCGCCCTTTTTCGCCAGTTCGCCCCTTCGCCAGTTCGCCCTTTTGCTCCTTGCTCCTTGCTCCTCGCTTTTTTCTTCAGCAGGATACGACTTGGTTAGATAAAAAATCTCCATTGCTGCCTTATAGGCTAATTTATAGACATCTAATTCTCTCGCGGAATTTATTAAGGCCATAAAACTATTTTTTGTGTTTTGTCATTTAACATTCGCCAGTTCGCGCAGTCGCCTCCGTCGGCTGACGGACGCCTTTTTGCTCCTCGCTCTTTGCTCTTTGCTTTGCTCACTTGTCACTTTTTTCGTCACTTTTCCAGTCTGGCTATTAACTCTTTTGCATCCAGCTTGATTTTAGAGAAGGCAAACCATTTTTTACCCAAGTCTTTCAAGGATGCTCCAATATGAAAGACGACAGATTCGTCAATAATCAGGAAACGATCGTGGGATTTGGTAAATATTTTTAGTTCAATGGCTTCGTACTGTGCATTGTGTTTTTCAATATCCAACTCAAAGTCTTTTAAAATTTTTGAAGTATATATGGTTGTATGTACTCTGGGGCGTCTTTTACTTAATAGCAATAATACCGATTCGTCCAGATAGTTATCGATGAGAATTATTGATTTTTTTGCCGTTTTTATAATATCAGAAACGAAAGTGCCTGGGGTGTGAAATAGTCAATATTTTTAGATTAGGCTACATCAAAAAGAAAGTTGCATTTTATTGCGGCAGAATTCAAATTTCCGAATATTTCACACCCTAAAGCATCGAAGATCTGACCTTCGTAAAAAACGCCTTCATTAGGAGGTAAGCTAGTCTTAATCTGAAAATCTAACTCGCTAACTTTTCCTTTTAAATTACTTACTTCATTTTCAAGTTTATCAATCCGATGATTAACAACATAACCCTTTAAAAGATACTCTCTCAATACTTTGTTTGCCCATATTCTAAATTGAGTACCTCGAGTTGATTTAACTCTATAACCAACTGATATAATCACATCAAGATTGTAGAATCCTATTTTTCTTTGAACCTTTCTTTTCCCTTCTGTTTGAAGTGTCAAGTGTTCCTTGACAGTTGATGTTTCGACCAATTCTCCCTCTTTGAAAATATTGCTGATATGCAGGCTGATGTTCTGTTTAGATGCATTAAAAAGCTCTGTCATTTGAGATTGAGTCAACCAGACCGTTTCCTCTTCAATACGAACATCAAGCTTTGTAGAGATATCATTTGGCTGATATATGATAATTTCGCCTTGATTCATAGCTTAATTTTTTCGAGATTTTTCTATGGAATTAACACATTTGCTCTGTCTTGTCCTAATAAATATTGAATTATTTGACAGGGTGAATGTTAGCCGGGACTGATCGTGAAGATCTACGGATTTGACTAACAAGATCGTATTTTTCTTCAGCAGGATAAGACTTGGTTAGATAAAAAATCTCCATTGCAGCCTTAATAGGCTAATTTATAGACATCTAATACCGAATAGCCAATAAAATGTCGCTAATTTTAGCTCAAAATGCCTTCGCTGATTTTCAATTCACTTCGTTCAATTAGCTCCTTTGTATGGTCTATCGGCATTAATCCTGAAGTTTCGGGATAATTTCAAAATTTGCTACGCGGCATTTTGAAAACAATTGGTATTAATTGACATTTATTCATGAAACATATCTTATTATCCACTCATTAAACAGAGGGTCGTTTAGAACAAA
>JAQIBR010000219.1 GCA_027858955.1 Bacteroidales bacterium | reverse complement strand
GTTAAATCTGCAAAAGGTATATATCTTACTGATTATGATGGGAAAAAATATATTGATTTTTCATCTCAACTGATAAACGCAAATGTTGGACATCAGCATCCAAGAGTTATCGAAGCAATTAAAAAACAAGCAGAACAACTCACATTTGTTACTTGTGCCATGGCCACTGATGTTCGTGGTAAATTAGGAAAAAAACTAGCCGAAATAACTCCAGGCAATTTAAAGAAAACTCTTTTTACTCTTGGTGGCTCCGAAGCAGTTGAAAATGCAATGAAATTAGCACGTTTGTATACAGGAAGACATAAAATCATATCGCATTATCGTTCATATCATGGAGCGACTTATGGAGCTATTTCAGTTGGTGGTGATCCTAGAAAATTTCAATTTGATAATCAAGGCATTCCTAATATTGTTCATGTCGAAAATCCTTATTCTTATCGTTGCCCTTGGAACAGTAAAACAATCGAAGAGAGTGGCATAAGAGCAGCAGAAAATCTTGAAAGAATTATCCAATTTGAAAATCCAGGGAGCATTGCTGCTATACTTTTTGAAGGTGAATCTGGATCATCCGGTTGTATAAAATACCCTCCTTTTTATTGGAAAAGAGTAAAAGAAATAGCCGACAGACATGGAATTCTATTAATAGATGATGAAGTAATGAGTGGTTTTGGTCGTACAGGCAAATGGTTTGGTATTGATCATCACGATGTTATACCTGATATTATGTGTGTTGCAAAAGGATTGACTTCCGGATATGCTCCACTTGGCGGAATGATTGTTAAAGAAGAAATTGCTGCCCGATTTAATGATATTCCACTTCCACTGGGATTAACATATTCTGCTCATTCTATTGGTGTTGCAGCTGCTTTAGCCTGCATAGATGTTTATGAAGAAGAAAATTTAATTGAAAATGCTGCTTTAATGGGTAAGTATATCGAAGAAAAGGTTCGGAAACTGGCAGAAAAACATCCATCGATTGGCGATTTCCGAAATACAGGCTTACTTGGGGCAATAGAATTAGTAAAGAATCGTGAAACTAAAGAACCACTTACTCCTTGGAATGCTGCTGCGAAAGATATGGAGCCTACCAATAGAATGGCAGCTAAACTTCGAGAATTAGGACTATTTACACTTGTTCGCTGGAATTTGATATTTATAGCTCCTCCATTAATTATAAACAAAAGCCAAATTGATGAAGGAATAGATATTATCGAAAAAGCAATAGATATTGCTGATGAATATTATAAGTAACTTAGCGGTTCTGTGCGTAAATTCTCCGCGTGTCTCTGCGGTTAAATATTTTTTTTAACGCAGAGTTACGCAAAGAAATCGCAAAGAGCCGCAAAGCAAGAAAAAGAAAATGCTATTTTAAGGCAATAATTATGACAGAAAACGAAATATCTAAGAAAATAATTGGTTGTGCAATAGAAGTTCATAAAGCTCTTGGGCCTGGGTTACTCGAAAATGCTTACTTAGAATGTCTGTTTTATGAATTGAAAAAGGCAGGATTGAAAGTTGAAAAGCAAAAACCTTTACCGTTAATTTACAAAGAAGTAAAATTGGACGCTGGCTATCGAATAGATATCCTTGTTGAAAGCAAAGTAGTAATTGAGCTAAAATCTGTCGAGGCTATAAACGATATTCATATTGCACAGGTTCTGACTTATTTGAAACTTTCTGAATGCAAATTAGGTTTATTGATGAATTTTAATGTGCTTAGACTTGTTGATGGTTTAAAAAGATTAGTTAATAATCTGTAACTTAGCGAATCTCTGCGTAAAATCTCAGCGGTTCTTGGCGGTTAAGTCTTTTTTACCGCAGAGTAGCGCAATGAAATCGCAAAGTACCGCAAAGCAAGAAAAAGAAACCACTAATTGCAAATGTAATTGGGTGTTCATAACAAATCTTTTTTAATATATAAAGCAAAAAAAAGTAAAAACAATTATTCATCAAAGGTTTATGAATTGAAGGAATTAGTTAATAACCTGTAACTTAGCGAATCTATGCGTAAAATCTCAGCGGTTCTCTGCGGTTATTTTTTTTTACCGCAAAGTAGCGCAATGATATCGCAAAGTATCAAATTCATTTAAGAAAATAGGAGTGTAAGAAGAAGTTCATATTAATAAATTGTAATTAATAAAAAAAATTAATTCTATGTCAATACTTATAAAAAACGGGAAAATAATTACAGCAGCTGATGATTATGTTGCTGATATTTTCATAGAAGAAGAAACAATTTCGACTATTGGTAAAAATCTGAAAATAAAGGCTGATACTACCATAGATGCCTCAGGGAAACTTGTAATTCCAGGAGGAATTGATCCACATGTACATTTGGAAATGCCTTTTATGGGTGCTTTTTCGAGTGACAATTACGAAACCGGAACTCTTGCAGCACTTCACGGTGGAACAACAACTGTAATCGATTTTGTGATCCAAAAACAAGGACATTCGCTTTTTGATGCGCTCAAAGAATGGCAAGGAAGAGCAACTGACAATGTTTATGGCGATTATGCTTTTCATATGGCCGTTACTGATTTTAATTCTCAAACTCAAAGCGAAATAAAGGATTTAATTGAAAAAGAAGGCATTACCTCCTTTAAAGCATTTATGGCATACAAAGATGCATTAATGATTGATGATGGTCAAATGGCTGGATTGATGACTGAAATTAAAAAACACGGCGGAATAATATCTGCTCATGCTACGAATGGAGATATTATTGATTATTTGGTAGACAAGAATAAAGCGGCAGGTAATCTTTCCCCTCTATATCATTATTTATCTCAACCTGAAATAACTGAAACAGAAGCTTCAGGCAGATTTATTGATTTGGCACATGAAACTAATTCAAATTCCTATATCGTTCATCTTACTTGCGAAGGAGCTCTTAATAAAGTTAAAGAAGCTCTAAAAAGAAATCAAAAGGTATTTGTAGAAACCTGTCCACAATACCTCGTTCTTGATGCTTCAGTTTATAATCGTGGTTTTGAAAGTGCAAAATGGGTGATGAGTCCACCAATTCGCGAGAAAAAAGATCAAGAAGCTTTATGGGCTGCTATAAATCAGGGTATTGTTCAAACTGTAGCTACAGATCACTGCCCTTTTATGTGGGATGATAAATTAAATGGTAAAGATGATTTTACAAAAATTCCAAATGGAGCTCCTGGAATAGAACATAGAGTAGAATTACTTTATTCTGAAGGTGTAAATAAAGGAAAAATCAGTTTGAATAAAATGGTGGATATTACTTCCACAGCATCGGCTAAAATATTTGGAATGTTCCCTAAAAAAGGAAGTATTGCTATAGGCAGTGATGCCGATATTGTAATTTTTGATACTAAGAAAAAACATAAAATTTCAGCAGCTACTCACCATCATCATTGCGATTATTCAGCATACGAAGGACTCGAAGTTACAGGAAAATCAGAAACTGTGATTTTAAGAGGAAAAATTGCAATTGATAATGGCAAGGT
>JAQIBR010000086.1 GCA_027858955.1 Bacteroidales bacterium | reverse complement strand
TGAAAGATGGAATTTCAACCACACTTGCATTTTGAATTTTGAAAGTTGTCCGTCAACCGACGGATGAGATTTGGAAATTGAAGGTTGGAATTTTTATAACTTTTGTTTTGTTGAATTTTGCAAATTGATATCCCTATTAAGCAAAAATATACTATATTTGCTATCTGAAATAAGCAATAATGAACACGCTCTACGAGAAATACATTCGATTAATTAATGCTACTCCCTTGCATTTTTCCAGAAGCATAATGGAAATAATTCAATGGGATGCTAGATTAATTGGGGTAAAAGGAGCAAGAGGAGTTGGTAAAACAACCCTTCTTTTGCAATACATTAAAAAAAACATCCCCATCGATCAAACAAGCTTATATGTGAGTTTAGATAATATTTGGTTTGCAGAGAATAGCATTAGTAGCTTGGCCGACCAATTTGTAAAACAAGGAGGTAAATTTCTTTTTTTAGATGAAGTACATAAATATACAAACTGGTCACAAGAATTAAAAAACATATACGACGATTATCCTGAACTTAAAATCGTTTTTACCGCTTCTTCCTTGTTGGAAATACTAAATGCTAGAGCAGACCTTAGCCGCCGAGCCGTTGTTTACTCTATGCAAGGCTTATCCTATCGTGAATATCTGAATTTGAAGCTGGGTTTAGATTTGCCAATATATACATTAAATGAAATTCTTGTAAATCATACTGCAATTAGCAGAGAGATTAATGCAATAATTAAACCCCTTCAGCATTTTAATAATTATTTGCAAAATGGATATTATCCTTTCTTCCTAGAAGTCCCCGAATTATATTTTCATCGCATCGAGGAAGTGATTAATTTAATTCTTGAAATCGAATTGCCCTTACTGCGAAAAGTAGATATTGCCTATGTCGCTAAGTTGAAGCAGTTGTTACAAATTATAGCAGAGTCAGTCCCCTTTGTGCCTAATGTAAGCAAATTAAGCGAACGAATAGGAGTGAACCGCAATACCTTTGTCAGCTATTTGTTTTTTTTGCAGGAAGCCCATATTATTCGCAATTTGTACAAAGATGCTAAAGGAATAACTCAATTGCAAAAACCGAATAAGATATACTTAGAAAATACAAACTTACAATATGCTTTGTCACCCGATAAAGCCAATATAGGTAATATACGAGAAACTTTTTTTATCAATCAATTGAGTGAGAAACATACTGTAGAATACATTGAAGAAAGTGATTTCTTAGTGGATCACAACCTAATTTTTGAAGTTGGCGGAAAGTCTAAAAACCAAGAACAAATCAAAAATATAAATAACAGCTATCTTGTAATTGATGATATTGAATATGGAATGGCTAATAAAATTCCGCTTTGGACATTTGGTTTTTTGTACTAGATGACTGGCGGGGAACAGGAGATGGGGAGACTAAGAGAAAAGGAGACTAAGAGAAAAGGAGACTTGGATAGCCCAAATCACAAATTCCAAATAAAAACCAAAAAACAAAATCACAATAAATCAAAAAACAAAATCCAAAATTTCCATTAATTTGTTTGAGTTTTGAATTTTGAAAGTTGGAATTTATTTGTTATTTTGAATTTGTTTATTGGTATTTCAACAATATTTGCTTTTTGAATTTTACTTGCCTTTTCCGCAGGCGGGTTTGTTATTTGTGCCGTAGGCATCCCTTCAGGAGATTTTGAATTTTGGAATTTTAAAACATTTGTAATTTGAAAAATGATATTTTATAAGTATCATATCCTTACGATGTTAGTCAAAATGATAACAAATCCTGAAAAATGGAAACTATGAATACAACTCATCCCCAACTCGCTCTGTCATGCTGAGCTTTCCTGCACTGAGTTTTTACGTTGAGCGACCTGTACTGAGCGCAGTCGAAGTAAGCCGAAACGATGCTGTAGTGTCGAAGCATCGCCAACTCACCAATTCGCCAATCAAAAGCAGGCATCAACGCTTAAACACAAAAGTTATAAATATAACTACAATAATCATTATATTTGCCAAAAGATATATACATGATTAAAACTATGAACATTCAGTTACCGGAAGATATACAATTACGTGCTGCTTATTTGGAGCGAGTGAAACCCTTTATTGGTAAGAATGTCATTAAAGTGTTTACAGGCCAGCGCAGGGTAGGTAAAAGTTATTTGCTTTTTCAGTTGATTCAATTGATCAGGCAACTGGACCCAGAAGCAGGGGTGCTATACATAAACAAGGAAGACCTTGCTTTTACCACTATTAAAACAGCTCATGATTTAAATGATTATGTGTTAGCTCACAAAAGCAAACAGGGAAAAACCTATATTTTTATTGATGAAATACAGGAAATTGAGCATTTTGAAGAAGCACTCCGCTCGTTGTTACTTCACAGCGACATTGATTTGTACTGCACGGGGAGCAATGCAAATTTATTATCTGCCGACGTAGCCGGGTATCTGAGTGGGAGAGCCATTGAAATTACAGTCTACAGCCTGTCCTACGAAGAGTTTCTCCTTTTTCACAAGCTCAACGACACTCCCTCTGCCTTGGAAAAGTACATCAAATATGGAGGTCTGCCTTATTTGAAACACTTGGCGTTGACGGACGCTATTGTTTTCGAGTATCTTAAAAACATATACAGCACCATCGTTTACCGCGATATCATCAACCGATATGCTATTAGAAATGTTCCTTTCCTGGAGCAGTTGGTACTTTTCCTTGCCGGAAATGTAGGCAGTTTATTTTCAGCGAAAAAAATCAGCGATTTTCTAAAATCACAGCACATTAATATAGCTCCCAATCAGGTACAGACCTACATTCAATACCTGGTGAATGCTTTTCTGGTGCACAAAGTACAGCGATACGACATCATCGGAAAGCGTGTTTTTGAATTCGGCGAAAAGTATTATTTCGAAAATCTGGGTATACGTCACGGCCTCTGGGGATACCGGCCTGAAGACAGGGGGAAAATAATCGAAAACATAGTTTACAATCAGCTGCTTTTTAAAGGGTATAGCGTAAAAGTAGGTGTGCTGGGTAGCACTGAAATCGATTTTGTGGGCGAAAAGGATGGTGAAAAACGGTATATCCAGGTAGCACTTACCATGAATGAAACAAAAACAATTGAAAGAGAGTTTGGCAACCTTCAAAAAATATCCGATAATTATTACAAAGAAGTTGTTACCCTCGACGACTTTCATGGCAACACCTTTAAAGGTATAAAGCAGACAAATTTACGATCCTTCTTAATAGAATAAATAATCCTGAAAATGGCAACTAACCTGCCTGGCGGTAGCAGACAGGGCGAACTGGCTTGGAGCCTTGCCTGGCTTGCAGCCGCAGACAGGGCGAAGTGGCCACTAACCTGCCTGGCGGCAGCTTGTCTGCTGCAAGCGTGACGGGGCGACTGAGAGAAGCTACTCTCAACTTAACTTTCTCTCCTCGTCAACAATGCTTTACGTCCGTCAGCGTTCGACTGAGCTCACGCCGAAGTCTGACGGACAAATGACACAAACGAAGTGAGTGAATGTCAATAAATGATGCCGAAGGCAAAATGATGCGAAGCAAATTACACCAACGATTGAGTAAATTACGCGCGAAGCGCCACCAGCACCCTATAAATTATTTCTTATTTTTTACTATATTTGTTAGATGCGAATTAAACCGGAAATAATAGCATTCATTAAAGCGACGGCTTCAAAATTATTGCCTAATACGGAGG
This sequence comes from Bacteroidales bacterium, assembly GCA_027858955.1. Classification (GTDB taxonomy): domain Bacteria; phylum Bacteroidota; class Bacteroidia; order Bacteroidales; family UBA12170; genus UBA12170. Next base: position 4,826 of record JAQIBR010000086.1, on the reverse strand, counting down.
TGTATATCTTTGGTTCCAGAGTTGACGATAATGAACGGGGCGGCGATATTGATGTTCTTATTCTTTCTGATCAAAAGATTGACAGGAAAATATTAAGGTCTTTCAGGATAGAATTCTTTAAAAAATTTGGATGGCAAAAACTCGATTTGATTAATTTTACAAAAGACGAAACCAGCACCTTTAAACAATTAATTTTACCCAATGCTCAACTAATATAATATGACCGAGGATAAACTAAAAGTTGAACTGCTTAGCCAGGAAATTAATATTTTGGAAAAATCACTGGATACATTAAAACAATCCATTAGCAAGTGCATGCTAATAGGTAGAAAAGAGCACTATTCTTTTGAAGAGATGGAGTCGTTTGATTCATTGTCATCAAAATTCGGTCGGACTTCTGATTTATATACTCAAAAAGTCCTTCGGACAATTTGGATATTGCTTCATGAACCTTTTGTTCCCTTTATCGACTTGCTTAATAAGGCAGAAAAAATGGACATCATCCACTCTGCTGACCAACTTTTGGAAATAAGGGATTTAAGAAATCAAATCGCCCATGAGTATATCCCTGAGGCAATTACTGATTTGATTCCCGATGTATTAGAAATCAGCACTGATTTAGAACAAAATATTCAATATACGATTCAATTCATTAATAAAAGAAAATGGTAAATAACAACCAGTTTAAATAGACGACTATTCAACTAACTTTCCTGCTCACCTACTTAACTCCTCAACAATCCCTATAGCTATCGGGAAGAGATACTTCTCCGTCAGCGGATGTAATTTTACAAGTTGTTAAAAAACAATATTCAAATCACAATAAATTAGAAATCCCAAATCACAATAAATTAAATCTCAAATAAAATCCAAAATACAACAGATTGTCTGTTTGAATTTTTAAAGTTGAATTTTGAGAAATCCCAAATCCCAATAAATCAAATCACAAATAAACCCCAATAACCAAAAAACAAAATACAACAGATTGATTGTTTGAATTTTGAATATTGAAATTTGAGTATTATTTGTTATTTGAAATTTGTTTATTGGAATTTTAACAACTCTTGCTTGTTTCATTTTTGATATTTGAAAGTTGAAATTTATTTAAGCAACTAGGCATACCCCTCTGCCCCAAGCCAGCTTATTAGCAGAATCTTAAATGATAATCCTAAATAATTTATATATTACAATATTGGAATTCGATTCCTAATTTGTAAATTTGTCAGATGATACCAAGAACAGCAGAAAAAGAAATAAGAGCTTTAGCACTTCAATTTAAGGCAGTAGCTATAGTAGGTCCTCGACAATCAGGTAAAACTACTTTAGTGCGCATGATATTTAAAGATAAACCCTATGTAAATCTTGAAAATCCAGATATACGATTATTTGCCATAGAAGATCCCAGAGGATTTCTATCTAATTATCCACAGGGAGCTATACTTGATGAAGCTCAACGAGTTCCTGAACTTTTTTCATACCTACAACAGATTTTGGATGAAAGTACGATTATGGGAATGTTTGTTATTACAGGTTCCAATAATTTTTTGTTGCAGGAAAGTATATCGCAAAGTTTGGCAGGAAGAGTAGGTTATTTAAATTTGCTGCCCTTATCATTAGAAGAAATTAACGATAATGAAAGCTCTAGCAATCAACTTTTATTCAAAGGAGGATATCCGGCTTTGCAAAGCGAAAACATTCTTCCTTCAAAATGGTTTGCTAATTATATCAGAACCTATGTTGAACGTGATGTGCGACTGTTAAAAAATATTTCAGACTTAGTAACTTTTGAACGTTTCTTGCGATTATGTGCCGGAAGGATCGGACAACTCCTCAATATGAGTAGTCTCTCGGTTGAGGTGGGAGTAGATGTAAAAACAATAAGTTCCTGGATAAGTATATTAGAAACAAGTTTTGTGCTTTTCCGTTTACAACCATTTCATAAAAATTTTAATAAACGAATTGTAAAAATGCCAAAAATCTATTTTTACGATACCGGACTAGCTGTTAATCTATTAGGTATAGAAAATATAGGTCAATTAGATCTCCATCCATTTAGAGGGAGTCTTTTCGAAAATATGATTGTAGTCGAGTTCTTAAAAAGAAGATATAATGCGGGTAAGACAAACAATTTGTTCTTCTGGCGTGATAATGTTGGGAATGAAATAGATTTACTGCTCACGCAGGGGATTAACCAAATACCTATTGAAATAAAGTCCGGTCAAACCGTAACAGGCGATTATTTAAAAGGGATACAATTCTGGAATAAAATGGCGCAAAGCGAAGGCGGTTTTGTAGTTTATGGAGGTGATTCGACACAAAAAAGAAGTAATAATATTACAATAGTTCCTTATAACAAATTGAAAACAATTAGTTTAGAGTAATTTTAACCCTCCGATTCATAGAAACTCTTCATAAATTCATCACTTGCGGAGATCAAAAAAGATACGAAGAAACGATAGGGCGATATGGAGACTAAGAGAAAAAGAGATTAAGAGATGCTTCGACACTACGGCAACGTTTCGGCTACGCTCAACGTAAAAACTCAGTGCAGGCAAGCTCAGCATGACGAGGCAAAGGAAATAACGCGAACGTTTGAGTAAATGACGCGAAGCAAATTACGCCATAGGCAAATAACGCATGCAGCTCAATTGACGTGCGAAGCACACTTGACAGCGAAGCAAATTACAACATATGACGCGCGAAGCGCAAATTACGTCCGTCAGCCGACGGACAAATAACACGCGCCAGCCCTGAGCCTGCCTGACTTGCAGCCGCATACAGGGCGACTAAGAGACTAAGGGAAAAGGAGAAAAAGACGGAACGAAATGACAATCGAATAACGCGAAGCAAATTACGCGCGAAGCGCAAATGACACGAACGAAGTGAGTAAATAACGCGCGAAGCACAAATGACGCGAAGCAAGTCACTAGCAACCTCGAAGCGTAGCGGAGATCCCGCTTATGCGGGAAGTCACCAGCAAAGAAAACGAGTTTCTATATTTGCCCATTTTCTCAAAAAAATCACTATATTTGAATTCAAGAATAAATTTAATCTAATGTTTTTCGATAACTATAATTTGCATCAAAAAGCAAAGATCCGTAGTACACTAATTTGGGACTACAATCCAGATCGTATAAACTGGCAGGAAATACAGGTTGTTGTAGTTCAAAGGGTTATTGAGCGTGGGCGAATGGATGATTTTTATGCTATGTTAAATCTTTATGGTCTGGAGGGAGTTAAAGATGCAATAAAACAAATAGCTTATCTTAATGCAAAGGATTTGTCGTTTGTATGTTCAGTTTTTAATCTAAAAAAAGAAGACTTAAAATGCTATACAAAGCAACAATTGATGATTCAACACTGGAACTCTTAACACGGCTGATGGCTGATCAGGCTTTTAATGATTTTGTCTTGGTTGGAGGGACTGCTCTTGCACTTCAGTTAGGGCACAGGATAAGTGTTGATATCGATTTATTTTCAACCGAAGCATTTGACCAAAATAAATTGCTTGATTATCTTCGTACTGATTACAACTTTGAACTCGACTTCATCTCAAAAAACACACTGAAAGGTGAGATTAATGGAGTACAACTCGATTGCATTGCACATCAATATCCCTGGATAAATGCACTTTATCTTGAGGAGAACATACGAATGGCAGGTTTTGAAGACATTGCAGCCATGAAGCTGAACGCGATTGCCGGAAACGGAACACGTTTAAAAGATTATATCGACATAGCCTTTTTGTCAACTAAAATATCATTCAGCCAAATGCTTAAAGGATATCAAACTAAATATAACAGTAATCCTATAATCCCTGTAAAAGCAATAAGCTATTTTGATGATATCAATTTTAACGAACCTATTAATATGACTGGTGGTTCAGGATTTAATTGGAAAAAAATAACCAAAAGATTAAAAGATATGCAAAACTATCCTGAACGTATATTTAATACCGATTAGTCAACTAAATGCCGCATATTTTAGCTCAGCATTATTATTTTTTATTTGCCTTCGCTGATTTTCAATTCACTTCGTTCAATTTGCGGTTTTGTTGATCTATCGGCATTAATCCCGAAGGTTCGGGATAAATTCAAAATTTGCTATGCGGCATTTTGAACTACAATTGGTATAATATGTAGATTGCTGAAACAGAACCTGATAATGATAATTTTATAATTCAAAGTAAATATAAATCAAGTTTATAAACGGTCAACGTTATTTAGGCATGGACACGTTACAACTTTAAACCATCATCTTGACAATTGTTAACTCTTTTCATTACCTTTGAAAAAACAATCATAAAAATGCATTCATTAAAATACATACTCTATAGAGAAGATGACTATTACGTATCACAGTGTTTAAATGTTGAAGTATCCAGCTTTGGCTCTACAGTTCAGGAAGCAATAGACAACCTGAAAGAAGCTGTTGAACTCTATTTTGAAGACAATGACGAGATCGACACCTTTAGGGCAATAACTGAAGCCATGATAGGCGAAACATTTATAAATGTCTAAACTTTACTCATCAAGTCATATCATTAAAATCCTTGTCAAAAATGGATTTGTGTTTGTCTCGCAAAAAGGCAGTCACTGCAAATACACCAAAAATAAACTTATTGTAATTGTCCCTCACCCAAAAAAGGAAATACCAGTGGGTACATTTAGCTCAATTGTCAGGCAATCGGGATTGACGAAAAACGATTTTTAAACGAAATCATACTGCCTGTAAAGGATTACCGGATTTTATGATTTTCACGAAATAAGTGACAAGTTAGCAAAGCAAAGAGCAAGCTGGAGCGCAGCGTAAGTCCCGAGCCTTCG
>JAQIBR010000085.1 GCA_027858955.1 Bacteroidales bacterium | reverse complement strand
TTATCGGCGTTAAGCACTATCACCATATTTAATGCAGGGACTATATTTATAATTTGACCACCATTTCCGGGAATAAACCAAACATCAAAGCCCAAATCTGTTTTTGCCATTTGCCATTGATAGCAACTATAAAAAGGATGTTTAATTTCGATATAAGGATGAAAAACTTCCTCTATCCATTGTTCTGATACAATTGTTTTATTGCCCCATTTTCCTTTGTTAAGATGCATTAGGCCATATTTGGCAATGTCTCTCGGTTTTAAATTGAGTCCACCACCACTATCGTAAATACCATTTTTAGATAACCAGTCATATTCTTTTATACCCAGTGGTTCAAAAAGATTTTCTTCTGCAAATTCGGCAATAGTTTGTCCAGTTGCTCTTTTAATAATTTCACTTAAAATAATATTGTTAGGTCCACTATAAACATATTTTGTGCCTGGTATTGTATCCATTGCTAACTCTAATGATGATTTCAGCCAGTCATCAGTTTTATCCATTTGTCTTCCCATATTATTTGGGTCTGTTAGAGGTAAAGATTGCTCATCCCACGCAAAACCTGACATCATCGACAATAAATCTTTAATAGTAATTAGATGTTTTCTGGGATCTTTTTCATTTGCTTCGTATTCCGGAAAGTAGCTAAGCATTTTCTGATTTACATCAGGAATTTTTCCTTGTTCTATTGCAATACCAATCAATAAAGAATTAAAACTTTTGGTGTTAGAAGCGAGCATATGAAGCCTGTCTCTTTTCCAGCCATTATAATACTGTTCAATAACCAATTCGTTGCTTTCTATTACAAGCAAGCTGTGTATATTTCCATATTTTCCTTCACAGATATCATCATTAATTTTATCGAAAACTGATTTATTCAAATTGTGTTCTTCTAAAGTAGAAACAGTTAATCCATCTTTAATGTCTTTTGGTTTTTGATATATGCAATCATTTTCTGAATTGCAGCCGATAAAACTGAAAAAAAGTAAACCTGCTAAAATTTTTCTCATAATTAAAGTTTAAAGCATTAAATCAAGAAACTGTCTAAAATTTAATTATATAATGTTTTCCTAGTTTTTTATTTTGTTTTTTAGTGAGTTTTGGTGAATTGGTGACTTGGTGGCCTATTTTTTTCGCCACAAAAGCACCAAAAAAAGCACTAAATTTTTTAAGATCGGCAATTTTTAAAAAGAAATTTAGACAGTTTCGAAATATTTTTAAATTGTTGTTGTTAACTCAAAGTTGATTTTTTTTATAATTTTTAATAAGAATGCCTAATTTATAAAAATCAAGTAATTGGAGGTTTGCATATCCATTAACCAAAAAGTATTTTATAAAAGGCTTAAGAAATGGAAATAGAATATCAATAAATACTATTAGTTTTTTAGCGTTTATTTTATGGTAGAAACGCAGTATTGATACTTCTTGAATAAAATCATCGCCCGCATTATTTGCTATTAAAATTAGATTTAGAATTCCTTTCTCGGTTTTTGCTATATATTCTTTATTATCTTCAATATCACCATTAAGAACAGGGTTTTCGATATGTTTAATAGCAATGTCGTTTTTCTTTAGCTCAAATCCGAATAAAGTATCTTCATGGCCATATTCACGCAGTCTTTCGTCAAATTTTATTTCTGCAAGAATTTTCTTTTTTATCAAAAAATTATTGGTCATAAACGATTTATGTGGCTGAATATTACGTTCTTTGGCAAGTAGACTTTCTCTCTTCACTCCATATTTCCATCGTAAAATCTTATTCTTTTCAGGCTTTACACTATCATAAATTCTTCCGCCACAAATAATGTTATTTGTTCCTTTTTTTATAGCATTAATATAATTCGATAAAAAATCATTTGAAATAATAAGTGAGTCGCAATCAAGAAATAGAAGATTCTCATATTGAGCATATTCGACGAATAGATTTCTAATTCTGGCTCGTCCAATATTTTTGTCTAGCTCAATATATGTATGATTTTTACACGAAGATTCATTGAGTTGTTTAAACTCTTCGCTTGAGCAATCATCTATAAGTATAAGTTCCATGGGAACTTCAGTGCTTGATAATTGCTGTGATAGTTCATAAATTAATTGCGAAATATTAAAATTATAAATAGGAATACAAATTGAAATCATTATTTCGCTTTTGATAATTTATGGTCAAGTCAACTTATTGGATGATGCAAAGATGTATTTGAATAGCTAATAAATCATCACTCTAACAGTAGGTGTCTCTCCTTCAGGAACGCGAATATTGAGCACCTTATTTAATGTTGATCCGGAAACAAATTGAGTACCAACTATGACCGATTTAGTATAATGTTCGTAAGGATCTTCATCTTTCTTTATAGGCGGACACTTCTTGCATTTATAAGGAACTTTAATATACATTGGTTTTGGATAAAAATAAGCATTGGTGGCAGACAGTGCTTTTCCTGTGGCATTTGTAATTTGGAAATAAGCAATTGCATTTTCGGGCTTTTTTATAAATACCTCTGGTGAATGATTGAAGATACGCATATAATCATTTCCCCGATTGGTAATAGTTACCGTAAGACGATATAGATCATTTCCTCTTTTTGTTCCCTTTGTAACAGTATTAAAACTTACTAAAATACCATTTACTTCTGTATCTCTGCCGCTTTTTAGATCTACAAAATTTTGACTAAAAGAAGGACTAATTAGAATACTAAAAATTAATAATAAGACCAATTTAATGTTTTTCATAAGGCAATAAATTTGATTAATTTTTTAATTGGATTAAAAATACAATTGTTTTTTTAATTTAGCATCGAAAACATGAGCCATTTATCAATTAACCTTAACAATCATTAACCAATCTAAATCATAAATCTATGAAAAAGAAGTATTTAGCATTTATCAGCTTGTCATTTTTATTAATGAGTATTTTTTATGTTCAAGCACAAACAACTTCGAATATTGTTAAACCAATTGACTATTTTGGTTTTCAGCCTGGAAGTGAAGGTAATTTATTTACTTATGAGCAATTAATCGATTATTTAAAAATTTTGGACAAAAGTTCTCCTCGTCTTAAAATGGAGCAAATCGGCGAAAGCCCGATGGGAAAACCAATGTATCTATTGTTTATTTCATCTGAAAAAAATATTCAAAATCTAGATAAGCTAAAGGTATTGAATCGAGAGATAATGCTTAATCCTAATCTTTCTCCTGATGAGCAAGCAAAACTTATTGAAGATGCCAGAGTATTTTTCTTAGCCACATTATCAATGCATTCTTCTGAAGTTGGGCCGGCCCAAGCAGCTTCCTTAATTGCGTATGATTATGCTACAACTACTGATCCTCAAATGCTTTCTTATTTCGATGATGTGGTGTATATGATGGTGCCCAATCACAATCCTGACGGTATGAATATGGTCGTCAATAATTACCTGAAATATAAAGGAACTAAGTATGAGGGTGCAACATTACCGGGTTTGTATCATAAATATGTAGGTCATGATAATAATCGCGATTTTATTACATTATCTCAATCAGATTCACGTGCTATCTCAACCATAACAAGTACCACATGGTTTCCTCAAGTTATGGTGGAAAAACACCAAATGGGATCACGTGGACCTCGATATTTTGTACCGCCCAACCATGATCCAATAGCCGAAAATATTGATCCAGGTTTATGGAATTGGAATGGATTGTTTGGAACCAATATGATAAAAGATCTCACGGGAGCAGGACTGAAAGGAGTTTCACAAGGTTATGCATTTGATAATTATTGGCCTGGATCAACGGAAACATGCCTATGGAAAAATGTAATGGCTTTTTTAACTGAAGCTGCCAGTGTTGATGATGCAACATCAATATATATAGAGCCAAACGAATTATCTGTTAGTGGCAAGGGATTAGCTGAATATGAAATAAGTGCCAATATGCCAGATCCTTGGATGGGAGGATGGTGGACATTGAATGACATTATTCAATTAGAACTGGTTTCTACCAAATCTATTATTAAAACAGCTTCTTTTCATAAAAAAGAGATTTTGAGTTATACCAATAATTTATGTAAAAAGGAGATTAAATTAGGAGCAACACAAGCACCATATTATTATATCTTACCAAAATCTCAGCATGATCAAGGACAATTAATTGCATTTGTCAATTTGATGTTGGAACATGGAATTCAAATCTCGCAATTAAAAGAGAAAGTGATTATAAATCAAACTATTTTCGAAAAAGGTTCAGTGGTTGTTCCTCTTTCTCAACCTTTCCGCGCTTTTGTTAAAGAAGTAATGGAAAATCAGGAATTTCCTGTTCGTCATTATTCAAAAGATGGCCCGATGATAAAGCCCTACGATATAACATCTTGGTCGCTGCCTCTGCATATGGGCTTGAAATCGTTTGAGATTAATGATAAAGTAGCTGATCTTGGAAATAAACTCGGCCTTATTACCGAAAAAATTACTATTTCAGGTGAGCTGGAAGCCGATGCTGATTATGTTATTTTACCGGTAGCTCAAAATAAAAGCTTTGCTGTAGCATTTGAATTGATGAGTGAAGGACAAACAGTTTATCGTCTCACAAATGACTTTGAATCAGCTAAACAAGGAAGCTTTGCGGTTAAATTGAGTGCAAAGAATAAACATCTCATTCAGGATAATTTGAAAGATAATGCTGTATTTGCAGAATTTTCGAAGGAAAAAATTGAAGGCCTTGTCAAGCTGAATAATCCTAAAATTGGATTTATAGAAACTTGGAATCATGATATGGATGCCGGTTGGACTCGTTATGTTTTGGATAGTCATCATATTCCTTTTCAGCTTATTCGTCCCGATGAATTAAAAACGCTTGATTTATCCGCTTTTGATGTGCTTGTATTTCCATCTTCATCCAAAGATATTTTATTGGAAGGAAAACGTAAAGGTTCATCAGGTGAATATAACCCCAGTAGTTTGCCTCCAGAATATGCCAAAGGAATGGGAAAAGAAGGATTGAAAAGAGTAATGGAATTTGTTCAGAATGGAGGAAACGTAGTAAGCTGGGGTAATTCTACAGATATGTTTATGAGCCCGATGAAAATTAGTATTGAAAAAGAAGATGAAGAGTTTAGTTTGCCTATATCTAATATTTCCAGTCAATTAAAGAAAAAAGGTTTGTATGTTGCCGGTTCTTTGGCTACAGTAAATGTTAAACCAAATCATCCACTTACATATGGATTGGAAGAAACCGCAAATATATTTTATAGAGGGAATCCGGTTTTTCAGACTAGTATGCCGGGTTTTGATAGCGATCGTCGTGTTGTGGCAACATTCCCAAAAGACAATATTTGCCCAAGTGGCTATATGGAAAATGAAGGTTTATTAGCAAAACTACCTGCTGCTGTATGGATTAAAAAAGGGGAAGGACAAATGGCTTTCTTTGCTTTTAGTCCTCAGTTTAGATCTTCAACCAGTGGAGTTTATAAATTTTTGTTTAATGCACTATTGATGGATTGATACCTTTGCAAAACTAAAAAGAACAGCGATTGGATATTTCCTTTCGCTGTTTAAATTGTCTTCTTTGATTTTTCTTACTATCAAATTTCTATTCTTGGTCGATTCTTTTCCACTTCGTTGATTAATTGTTGTTTTACATGGTTTCTTTTAGCATAATCCTGAAATTTATCTACGACAGATTTAATTTTTACGATTATCTCCTTTCGTTTCTTGATGTTGAATTTTTGTCCAACAATCATTAGATCAGCATACGTAAGACCTATTCTTTTATTATTTATTCTCATATTGTGTCCATCAACCCATTCATTAGAACTATCATAGGAATAACAAAGGTCAAAGGCAGGGCTCAAAGACCAATTTCCTACTTGATCCATTATGAAAGAAAAATTCTTAGTATGATCGTCACAATTGTGTGCTAATACATTAAAGACCATTCTTTTGAATATTTCTTCCATTGAATTTTGACCGAGGCCTAACTTACGTGCTGTCATAAAGTATTGTTCATAAGAGTATTGCCCAACTTGGTTATAATCAAGCCCGAGGAGGCCGCATAACGAATGTACATGGATTTTATCTCCGTTTTGATTTCGATCAAACCTTTTTGTTAGAAAGTGCAAATTATTATATAATGAACAAATGGACATTTGTATACTACAATCTAAGGCCATTTGAGAGTATGAATATTCCAGTCTTCCATAACCACTTGGCTCGGACAATTCTTTTTTATTGACCCCATCAATTTTGATTATGTAATATTCATAATCAGCTCCAAGCTGAAGTTGACCGGATTTTATATCTCCATTATTCTTGTTTATGGCGATTAATGCTTTAGCTCGTGCACCACCAGCCGAAGTTCCAATATGAAGAATTTGAAGTAAAGCTTTTTTGTCTTCGAGATTCGTATTCAGTGCTTCTTTGCCCTTTGTCGCGATAAATGATATTTTTTCAATTTCATCTAAGGAAATTACATCCTTTTTTTGTTCTATTTCTGTAGCGGGTCGATATTCCAGAGCTCCCATTCCACGAGATCCGATATATTGAAGTTTGGCAAAAACATCGATGTCTTTTTCTGAAAGACCTTTATCTAAGAAGTAGGTTGTAAGAAGATTGTTTCCGAATGAGTCAGGCAATGAGTCATAAATGAGTCCAGGTATCCCTTCTGTGGCTTTCCATTCATTTTCATTGATGTAAACTTCTTTACCATTTAAGGGGAGATTGATTGGAGAGAGCTCCAGATCAGATTTCTTAAAATCGGGATTATACTGAAATGCGATTCCTTCGGGAGTTTTAACAAGTGCTCCAACGTATTTTTCCCATATATAAACTTCAATTCCCATTTATTTTCTTGCTCTTTTTCTTCTTTTCTTTTCAATTTCAATCAATTCCAAAGGACTGATTCTTGGAAGTTCTGGTATTAGTTCACTGAGCCTGTCAACCAGTTTTAACACTCTAAGTAACTCGATCAAATTTAAAAGCGAAATATTTTTCTCTCCCCGTTCAAATCCTGTTATTGTTCTGACGCTGACCCCGCTTTTTTTAGCTAATTCAGCGGAACTTAGATTCTGATTCAAACGATGCAACTTTAGCTTTTTGCCTAAATCTAAAAGTATGTCCTGATTTAATAAAATATTATAATTCATAAGCAATATATTGCTATTTAAATGCAAATATAATCAATAAAAAGCAATAAAATGCTTTTTTATGATTTAATTGAAGATATTAAACCAGAAATATTTTTTATTTAATATAATTTATTCACGCAAAGGCGCAAAAGTGCATAGCAAATAGAACTTAGTGGCTCGGCGGCTTAGCGAGAGAATTAAATCAAGGTAAAAACTGTAAAAATATTTCTATGATTGCTTTTTGTTACAGCAATAAGCGGGAGAGCTCCGAAACTATTTGACAAGTATATTCAGGCTTTTCCTTCATAACAATTTTTTCTTGGCCGTATCCATAACCAACCCAACAAGCTTCAACATTATTGTAATGCGCTCCAATTATATCGAATTCTCTATCGCCAATCATTAAGTATTCTGCGTTTTGTTGGTTTCCAGTGATTTCTTTTGCATAAGCGACTATTTCTTTTTTTTCAGTTCTACTTCCACCTCTATTAGCTCCGGCAATGAAATCTATAAATGGTGAAATATTAAAATGATCTATCACTTGCTTTGCGTAATAAGTTGGTTTTGAGGTAGCAAGAGAAATTATTTTATTTTGCTTTTTAAGTTCTTTTAATAATTCGAATATTCCTGAATAAAGTACATTTTCAAATATTCCTTTATCAGCAAAATATTCACGAAAAACCCTTACCATTTCAAAGGCTTCTTCATCGCTTAGATGATAGCGATTTTTAAATGAAATATGCAGGGGAGGACCAATAAAACTCAGTAATTCTTCAGGATGATTCTCAATTATCCCTTTCTTTTTTAATGAATAATGTATCGAATTGATGATGCCTTCTTTTGGATCGGTAAGTGTACCATCCAAATCGAACAAAAGAATGGAAGTTTTAACGGTCATTAGAAAATAAAAATTGATAACTCAGATAAACTCCAAGTGTTTGCATTACAGAATAATCGAGATTACTTATAGTAGGATCATAAAGGTTTTGAAAACTCTGACTATAACGCATCTCCAGCTGAAATAAACCCACTTTGGTTTTCAAGCGCAGACCTGCTCCTCCGCTTAGTCCAAAATCGCCTTTTCGAGGGACTCTATTTTCGTAATAAGGGAAATACTCCGAATCTTGTATAGATTCTAGATTTCCTACTTGATCGAGCAAAATACTTAAATATGGCCCAAAATTTATTATAAATTTAAACCTATTACCAAAATGTAAAGTGGTGAACATAGGTATTTCCAGATAATTTATTTCTGCATTGTAAAGATAATTGTCAATGGTTTTTTCTTCCCAGCTTTTTGTAATATAATTTATCTCCAATTGCAATCCAACAGTTTTTTTATCAATATATGTAAATATTAAACCGTAAGATGGAATGATGTTGCTGTTTATTTGTTGGATAGGAAAACTAACGACAAGGTTGTTGTATGTAGTTCCGCCTTTCAAACCTATTCCAATTTGTTTAGGGTAAGTATCTGACTGACTATATATTACACTTGGAAATGCAATTACCAAGAGCAGCAATAAACGGTAATATATCGAATTGTTAATTTGCACGATTAGGATTTTTTTTGGAATAATTTAAAGGTAAGTTGTAATAGATGCTATAGTTGAAACCAATGGTGATATTTCCAGAAGCTTTCCCATAACCAGGAACATAAATTGCAGGTTTTATTGTTTCATCTCCTGATTGAAAAATCATAAATTTTAGTCTAAATCCTAGCCCCAAATACATATTTTTCATTACTTCAACTTTAAATCCTAATAATGCTTCAGCCCAATGAGCTTGATTATTAAAACTAATCTGATCACCAGTTGCCACTGGCCAATAGGTTGAAGTCGATTGATAGTTTTCGAGCGTTTGTTGAAAGCTTGCAAATGCATAACGTGCCCCTAAATAGAATATATCGCGACTTAAGTCTTCTTCATTTTTACGCTTATTCGATTCAAAACCTAATCTGACATAAGTACCTTCTGAAAAATATTCCATGGCCTCACTTATATCTGAATAATTGTTTTTACCAAATTCCACAACACCATAAAAATTCTGTTTGAGCGAATAATCAATAGAAAAATCTAAACCAAATCTGGGTGATGACAAAGCACCAACGAGCAAATTACTTACATCCCACCCGAATTTAAGATCACGCTTAAAAAATGTTTTTTGTTTTACAGGCTTTCCTTCTTCAATCGGGGCTTCCGATTTTTTTAGCCTGTCATCATCTTTGCCAGCATTGATTTGTTGAGCCAAAGCCGATGTTGATGTTAGCATTAGAATGCTAAAAAACCAATTGAATATTTTCAGCTGAATTGACATCTATTTCCGAGTTGATTAATATTATTTCTTGTAAAAGATTGGTGCTATAAGCAATATTAATTATAGAGTAAGTATAAGAAACACCGCATTTTACAGAATTGAAGAGCAAATGCTTTTCGTAGATAAAATGTATAGTATCTTTTGTATGACCAAAGCTGAGAATAAAACTACATTCAGTGCTTGCATCATTCAAAGGAAAGTTTAAAGTCTCTGTATCAGTTGAATTCAGAAGTAAATAATTATCTTCCAATGTTATTCCATAAAGTGTGTCCAAATCAATTTTTGATGGTATTGTATCAATAATGCCATCAGATTCAGAAAAATTATAAATGCCTGCTTGTAGGTCAATTATATACGGACTGCATATTTCGTTTTTCAAACAGGACGAAGAAAACCCGAGCACCACAGACAGTAATATTACCCAACTAATTTTTTTCAATTTGATTTTTTTAGCGACAACAAAGGTAGCAAAGAGCTGGCAATTGTCAAACTAACCGTAACACGAATTATTATTAGCTCAAACCAGCGCAACGAACACATTTTCGACTTTCAGGCATAACAAATAATCGACCAGTAGGAATGCGGTCTCTACAAGTTATACAATTCTCAAATTCATCTTGATCGAATATAGAAAGAGCATATTCCAAACCGTTGACTTGCTCTATTTTTTTACGCAAACCCGCTTCGTTTACACTCTTATTATTTATGGCATCCATTCTGCTTACTCTTCCAATTGCGCAATCGGGTTCAATGGGTTTAGTAAGCTCTTTTAAATCGATTATTTGTAGATTTAACCTCTTAAGCTTATTTTCGATCAGCGATTTTAATTTTATTTTCTCTTCGATAGTCATCTGAAAATTTTAACAAATGTACATTTTCTCCGAATTCGTAGCTCAATTCCATTAGTTAAGTTTATTTTTGCTAAAAAACAGATAATTCCAGATACAAAAATGAACTTCTCTCTAGATCAAATGAATGAAACCAGTAAGGGCACAATGATGGAAGTGCTTGGTATAGAATACTTAATAGTTGAACAAGGGTATATTAAAGCTAAAATGCCTGTCGATGAACGAACAAGACAACCTTTTGGAATATTACACGGCGGGGCTAGTGTTGCTCTTGCCGAAACAATTGGAAGTGTTGGTTCGGCAGTCTTAATGGCCGATAAAAATGTAGATGTTCGTGGTGTAGGGATTTCGGCTAATCATGTGAAGGCTGTAAAAAGCGGATGGGTTTTTGGCGAAGCCCGTACCATTCATGTTGGAAAAAAAACTCATATTTGGGATATTCAAATTAAAGATGGAAAAGGTGATCTGGTTTCCACCGCCCGCCTAACTAATTTTATTCTTTTAAAATAGATGAACGAATCTTTTAGTCGATTTTATCAATTATTATTCGACAAAGGAATTGCCTTTGCTCGTTATAGTTTGCCAGGGGAAACTAAAACTATTACGATAGTTTCTTTTAATCCGATTTCTTACGAAGGTCTAAATCAATTAGTTGATAATCAGGATGAAGGATTTATTTTTGCTCCTTTTGAAGTAACAAAAAATTTACCAATTTGGTTTTTAAAATCAGACGATATTATTGATGAGTCATCAGACATTAAATCCCTTGAGAATATTTTGGAAGCCTTGCCGGATATAAAACTGAAGGCTGATTATACTCATGAATCAACTTCTAAATCGGATTATTCCAGAGCCTTTGATATGTTTATGCAGGAATTAAGTTCTGACAAATTAGATAAAGTAATTTTGTCGAAAATTGTTATTAAACATCGAAAAGAAGAGCCACTGATATATTTATTTACACGTTTGTCAGAAAAATATCCTACGGCATTTACCTATATGATTCATTTGCCTTCAGGCGAAATATGGATGGGAGCTACTCCTGAACTTTTGCTTAGACAAGATGAAAGTGGGATTCAAACAATGGCACTTGCAGGGACACAAGTATTGAATAATCGATTAATTGATGAAGTTGTTTGGGAGAATAAGGAAATTGAAGAACAAGCTTATGTGCGGAATTATGTCAAGAAGGTTTTAGATTCTGTTTCCGATTCTGTAAAAGTTTCTAATACTTACTCTGCAAAGGCTGGAAATTTGGTTCATGTAAGAACCGATTTTATTGTAAATCAAGTTTTTAATCGATCTGAAGTTTTTGAAATTGTAAAGAATTTACACCCCACTCCGGCAGTTTGTGGAATTCCATTGGAGAATTCTAAATCATTGATATTGAAAACTGAACAGCATAATCGTGCATATTATACCGGAATTCTTGGACCAATAAAAAAGGATTCGATGAATCTTTTTGTGAATTTGAGATGTATGCAGGTTTTACCAAAAAGTTTTGCCATTTATGTTGGTGGTGGAATTACACGTGATTCAATAATTGAAAATGAATGGGAGGAGACAGAAGCAAAAGCACAAACATTATTAGCGATAATTGATTAATGGTGGATAAATAATTTCGTAATTGTAAATCCCTACAGGAATTTCTAAAGGTAAACTGCTAATTTCTACAATACTAAAACATCAACAATGTGTTTTGTAAGGTATATTCAGTTGATGTATATCTTAGTGTAACTCTGAGCTTCTCTGCGAAGCTCTGTGTAATAGCTATTCCACAGAGAACCTCTCCCAAAGGGATGCCTTAGGCAAAAGAAAATAAAAGTTTCACATAGGTTAAATGTAGATAATTTAAGAAAATGTTTCGAAACTGATTCTATCCAAAAACTAATTATCTTTTTCAATCCGAATACGAGCATCAACGGCAATAATAGATTTTGATGTTCCCAAAAGTGGATTTAAATCCAATTCCTTAATTTCGGGAGCAGCCTGAAGTAGTGCAGATAAACGCCAAATTATATCTGCAAATTTATCTTCATCAATACCTGCTTTTCCTCTAATGCCTTGGATAATTGGATAACTCTTTAAATTTTTAATCATTTTCTGAGCTTCTGAATAAGAAATAGGAGCTAGTCCGTAACTTACATCTTTTAAAACTTCAATAAAAATACCGCCAAGACCGCACAAAATCATATGACCAAATTTGTCTTCGTATTTTGCTCCGACGAATAATTCTGTTCCCGACAGCATTGGCTGAATTAAAACAGCAACAGTATCAGGAATTTCGATCATTCTATTGAATTCGTTTTCAACAGTTTTTGCGTCTTTTACATTTAGTACAACTCCTCCAACATCAGATTTATGAACTGGTCCTACTACTTTCATAACTACAGGAAAGCCTAATCTTTCTGCTTGCTGGACAGCAACTTCAGAAGTTCCGCAGGTAGATTCGCCAGCTCTGCGAATTCCGGCACCATCAAGTAATGACCTTACTGCAGATGGTGGTAGATAACCATTTTCATTACTGTCGATAATTGCTTGAATATATCCAAAATCAATTTCAGGAAAATTCTGATCTTCTGTTTCAGGTAATGGTGTATTATAAACTTGGGCAAGAGCATTGCCTAAATTTACTTCGTCAGGAAAATTAATATGTCCCTTTTCGAGAAAGAAAGTAATTTCTTTGGCAGCTGTAAAAGTGGAGGGGAGCACAGGAAAAATAGGCTTTTTTGATGTTCTAATCTTTTTATCAAGAAGTTCATAGACATTATAAATGGGAGATAAACCCGGAGTGCCAAAAATAACAATCATACCATCAATTTCATCAAAATCATTATTAATAGCATCGATAATAGTACCCAATTGCTCAGCTGTACCTGTTGCTAAAAAATCGATTGGATTGGCAATTGAAGAGCCAGAGAAAAGTTTAGCTTTCAATACTTCCGCTTTTTCTCCGGTCAAAGGAGGGATTTCTAAGCCTCCTTTTGAAAGTGCATCGGTAAGCATAACGGCTGGGCCTCCTGCGTGAGTTATAATGGCCAAATTTCTACCTTTAAGTGGTGGATGCATAAATACAGATGCTACAGCAATTAGATCTTCGCGCCCATAGCAGCGCACGATTCCAGCTTTTTGGAAAAGTGCATTAACAGCTTCATCGGGACTAGCTAATGCGCCTGTATGTGATGATGCTGCACGACTACCCGCTTCAGAAGAACCTGCCTTAATAGCTGCTATTTTACAACCTTTATGAATTAAGGATTTAGCATGCTTAAGCAATTTCTGTGGTTTATTTATTGTTTCTATATACAGCAGCTTTACTTTGCTCGAATTTTCTGTATCGAAAGCGACATCTAAATGCTCTAGCAAATCTTCTACTCCTAGTTGTGCAGAGTTTCCGACAGAAAAAATACTTGAAAAGCTTAATCCTTTGGCAATACCTGCATCCATAATAAAGGCTGCAGTTGCTCCTGATCCTGAAATAAAATCACATCCTTTTGGATCGAGCTTTGGAGTAGGCTCGGTAAAAATACTGTGATGATTTGGTGTTAAAATACCTGTGCAATTTGGTCCAATCAGTGCGCCATTGTATTTGTTAATTTGATCAACAATTTGAATTTCAAGTTCTGCGCCTGCTTCACTTTCTTCACTGTACCCAGCTGATAGAATAATAAAAGCTTTAGTTTCTTTTTTTTCGGTAAGCAATTTAATTGCAGCTAAAGTATATTTAGCAGCAATAGCGATAATAGCTAAATCAACGTGAGGAAGGTCATTCAAATCTTTGAAACTTTGAATGCCTTGTACTTGCTCTTCTTTAGGATTCGATACAAAGAGTTTTCCTGCGAATTTCCCATCAATGAGGTTCTTTAAAATCTTACCACCGGGTTTGTGAATATCATTCGATCCTCCTATAACAAGTATGCTTTTGGGCTTAAATAGTTGATTAGCAATCATTACAATATTTTTTTATGTTAAATTGATTGACAAAATTAGGGCTTTATTTTGGCATTCTGTTTATTCAAAAAAAAAACCGCCCTTTTGAGGCGGTTAGTATGAAAATCAAATATTTTAATAAATAAAAGTAGAATTTCGATAAGAAGATTTATCTTCATACCAATCAAGAAACAAAGTTCCGCTACTTTCAACCCAGGGTATAAATTCTAAGTGCGCAGATGAAATCGAAGCTTTCTCTACCGGATAATCAAATTGGACTGGGAAGTTAATTGCCCCTGGAAGATTATCGGTTGTTTTATAGTATTTATTGGTAGCCGGATTAGAATCGTCATTGAATTGTCCAAAATAACTCAAATCAGCCAAATCAGTTGGAGTATAATTCGGTAAATGAAGCTCTCTTCCACGTTCTTGATTTATAATGATAAATGGATTAAATGGCGCTAAGCCAAATTGACTCAGAGGGATGGGCGATGTAAGTGTAATATCAATATTTACAATTTCAGTTGGCGTTATGAACGGACTAGTAGGATCTGTATTCCAATAACCTAGATTCTTGGCATTGTCGAATACAATTATAGTTGCATTAGTCTGTCCAGCTTCTGTTCCATTGCTATTTAAGTTGATATATCCTTCTTGTAAAGAACTTCCGCTGGCTGCACTTACTTGACCAGTTAAAATATTTTTCAACTCAAATCCAAAACCGTTATGGAATCCTGCCCCAATTGCTCTCACAATAAATTCACCTTCAAGTTTAACAACATCATTATTTGCATTAGTTATTGTGTTGAAATTATAATCTAGAACTAAATCGTTAAAGTCATAATCACCTTTTGATGGCCATAAATCTTCAAAGGCAAGTGTAGCTAAATTTGTTTTGCTTGGATAATAATTATTAAAAGCTTTGGTGTTATCATCAGGATAATCATCAAAGGTATTATCTACACCATCATCATCTCTATCGTTATCAACAACATTACTTCCAATTGTTGGATATAGACCGTCCTCAATTGCAGAAACAGGACTTACAGTAGCATAAAATATATTATCGTTAAAATCTTCATCTTTTTTTGGTCGTTCTGATTCTTCAAAAGCAATAATAAATCTTTCACGGTTTATATCCTTTAACATAACTATATGTTGTTGGTAGGGGCTATCGCTTAACTCATTTAAAACTTTGTGAGAGAATATGTAATCATCGCCTTCTTCAACTATATAGTCTTTTTTGTCATAAGCATCAGTAATTAAAAGCCATCCAATTGATGTTCCTGCAGAAAATTGCCCTAAATCCACCTTATCTCCTGAATATAGACCGCCTTTGCTTCTTTTAAATGATGCATTTGGAAAAATAACAGTACATTCTGTAATATCATTATCATCTTCAGGAGGATTATTACTATCGAAAGTATAATAGGCAAGTGTATTGCGATCCTTGGAACCTTCCGAAACAAAAGTAATCCAGATATTGGCTGTTTCGGTAAGGGTTATAGTTTGCTCATAACTATCAAAAAGGTATTCAGGATGATTATCTGGTACGGATTCTTTGGAGGGTAAGCTAGAATTTATATCGATCAAGAAATCGTAAGTTATATCATCACGGGGGCTAACTAAGTATGAAGGGACTCCATCATCATCCCATGATCCTAGAAAATTGAGATCTATATCGTCAAAATCTTCAGTGCTTTTGTATGAAGGAGCAACACCAACAATATTGCTCTCTGCCGGAATACCACCAAAAATATAATTCAATTTTCCTGCAATAATTGGAACTTTAACTTCAGTAACAAATCCAAGGTAATCAGTTGCGACAACTAATGAATCGGTTGCTGAAGCAAAGCGGTAATCTATTTCAAAGAGACCATTAGCATTGGTATAACCACTTATAATTTCCTTCCCATCAAAAATTTCGTAATCGGTAAATAAACTAACTTTAATATTTGGAATTGCCGTTCCTGTATTACTTAAGGTTTGAATAGATGAATTAACAATATTGGATGTTTCCCAATCGAAATGTTCATTTATAGTTAGTCCAGACAAGATGGTTTCGTCGTTGTAATCAGTAATTGGGTTTTCTTGTATAGGTAATTTTTTAACACATGAACTGATGCTAAAAATTAATAATAAAAATAATGTGGTTATTAATCGAGATTTCATCTTTAATATTTTAATAATTATTATATCTAATATATAAAACTGTAGACAAAAATAAGCTTTTTAAAACCTAAAGTAAATGGCTAATTCGTAAATGTATATAATATACTGTGAATTCGTATTTTTTATTCTATTCTGAGTTATTTTTAATCATCAAAGTTTTTTATTTCCTGCCATCCCACAAGTTGATCAAATGTGGTGCCGGGCGCACGATAATAAACTCGAATAAAATAAGAATTCGGGGTTTGAAAAAAACTCCCTTCAATAGTTGCAACATCAACTTTGCTTTTTCCTTTCTTTTTGATGGCGTATTGATAGCTGTAATATCCCTGTTTAAGAAGTACTTGAGTGTGGTAAATTTGTGATGAATAATCGTAGTTTAGTTTTTGACTCAAACTCCATAAATCAAAATTGCCAAGTAAATAAACTTCTCCATCAGGAATTGGGTTTTCACTCGAAAGCATAAAATGAACCAAGGCATATTCTCCCTCAGTATCAACATCCTCATAGTTTTTTGTTTCTACATAAAATTTACCAAATTGTGTAGGTTCGTTTTTAAAGGGTTTGTTAGCTCTCGATTTGGCAAGCAAAAGTTCAATTTCATCAATATTTCCTGATTTATTAATGGAGTAAACATATTCGGAATTATAATTTAAACTGCTAAAATCGAAAAAGCGAAAAGTATTCAACCCTGGAAATATATTTTCTTTTTGAAGGTCGAAATCTAATATTCCATCGAGTATTGACAGAGGTTTTAATTGGTTGATCTGATTATCATAACGACCGTTTTGTTGAACCTGTGTGATTATTTCGCGTGATGGAAAACGACTATTCAAAGCGCTGATATTCACTTTAAAACTGATTTCCTGAACTGTATTCCTAATTTCCGGATTACTCGATGCAATTATATTGCCTCCAATAGTACAAAGAGGATTTACAACATAAAGCTTTTTTGTTAAAATTGGATTTTCATCATCGCCTTCAGGATAAACTTTTAAAATATAATTTCCCGAATATCGTATCTGCATATAGTTATTTGGAATCTGCAGGCTATAGTGTATAAAAGGAATTTTAGTGTTATTCGAAAATTGGTAATCTTCAATATAAGATTCAATGTAACCGTCGATGTATTCATTTGATGAAAGATCAGACATTTGCCATTGAGCATCGCAATGGATAAGTGTATATGCATATACACGGTAATCACTATCCAGTTCATCAAATTTTAAAATCAATGAATTTATATCATTCAAAAAAATAAGCGGTTCGCCCAAACGGTTGTTTTCTGGATAAAGTTCTACGGTTTTAATATTCTCTTTAAAAATCTGATCCGAAAAAACAGTCTGTCCGTGAATGCTTATCATAAACGAAAAAAAGAAAACTAAAGCCAAAGTTTTTCCTATTAAATTTTTCATCTGTATATATTTTTTTGAACTATCTTGTTTCATCAAATGTAAGGATTAAAGTCGTTTTTTTTCTCACAATGGTCAAATGTTATAAACGGTTATATCAAGAATATTTTGAAGTGAAATAAAGAATTATCTCTATAGAACAATAAATAATAACTTGCATTTATTAGAATGTTTATGAAAATCAGTAAAAAACTCAATTTTCAAAGTAATATATAATTAGTCTACATAAGCATTTTTAAGGATAATCTTTTGTAAACTATTAAAAATAGGCTTTTTAAGTAAATTTAATATCTTTTGAATGTGAATAATTGCATATGTGATTTTTCATTGTTATTTACGAAACATTTAATAATTTAGCGCTGTTTTTAATTATGAGTAAACAGTGTTTTCTCTTATTAAAGAATAAGAAAAATTTAATATTTTGAAGGTATATATAAGACTTTTAAATACCAATCAATACTAATTTCAGTCAAATTAAATTTATGTCAGAAATAATTAAAATTAAAAAAGGTTTGATGATAAAACTTCAAGGTGAGTCCAACAGAACTGTTAGCGAGCTCAACTCCCTTAAGTATGCATTAAAACCGACAGATTTTATTGGCGTATTTCCGAAATTGAATGTGAAAGAAGGTGATAAGGTTAAAGCTGGAAGTCCGGTATTTTTTGATAAATATCGCGATAATATTCAGTTTACATCGCCTGTCAGCGGTACAGTTTCAGAAATAAAGCGTGGAGCCAAACGTGTTTTGCTGGAAATACGAATTGAAGCAGATAGCACTAACGATTTCGTTGATTTTGGAGCTGCTAATCCTGCAAACATTGATGGGGAAGCTATTACCGAAAAATTATTGCAAAGTGGTTTATGGTCATGCATTAGACAACGTCCTTATTCTGTTATTGCTGATCCAACACAAAGTCCAAAAGCAATATTTATTTCAGGATTTGATAATGCTCCTTTAGCTGTTGATTACGATTATGTTTTGCATAATAAAGGCGAAGTATTTCAAACTGGATTGGATGCTTTGGCCAAATTAACAAAAGGAAAGTTGCATTTGAATTTGCATGCTAACGATACTCAAACAAAAGTATTGCTAAATTCTAAAAATGTAGAAATAAATTTGTTTAAAGGTAAGCATCCGGCAAGTTTAGTTGGAACACAAATTGCAGCCATCGATCCAATAAATAAAGATGAAGTTGTTTGGACTGTTAATGTTCAAGATGTTTTAACTATTGGGAATTTATTCCTTAAGGGCAAGTATGACACCGAAAAAATTATTTCCTTTGGAGGTTCTGAGGTTTTAAAGCCTCATTACTATAGAGCCAAAGCAGGTGTTTCTATTCAAGATATGGTTTCCAATAATGTAGCTAAAGGTAATCTTCGTTATATCAGTGGAAACGCTTTAACTGGAACACAAATAGAATCAACAGGATACCTTGGTTTTTATGATAATCAAATAAGTGTTATTCCTGAAGGCGATCATTCTCAATTTATCGGTTGGATAATGCCAAACCTAGGCAAGTTTAGCTTCTACCGTTCTTTGTTCTCTTGGCTAATGCCAAAAAAATCTTATCGCTTAGATACTAATCTTAATGGTGGAGCAAGAGCTTTTGTAATGACCGGGCAATTTGAAAAAGTATTTCCTTTCGATATTTACCCAATGCAATTGATAAAAGCAATTATGAGTCGCGATATTGATGCAATGGAAAATTTGGGCATTTATGAGGTTGCTGCAGAAGATTTTGCTTTGATAGAATTTATCAGCACTTCAAAAATCGATATTCAGTCGGTTGTTGCCGAAGG
This sequence comes from Bacteroidales bacterium, assembly GCA_027858955.1. Lineage (GTDB taxonomy): Bacteria > Bacteroidota > Bacteroidia > Bacteroidales > UBA12170 > UBA12170. The sequence goes on along the minus strand of JAQIBR010000085.1, from coordinate 19,400 downwards.
TCTTGAGTTTTTAAGAAAAGAAATGAGTTAATCGAAAAAACCAAACATTAAATGAAAATTTTACGAGATTATTTAGATAAAATTAAACCGAACGTTGAGAAAGGAGGGAAGTTTCATTATTTACATTCGACTTTTGAAGCATTTGAAACTTTTCTGTTTGTTCCGAGAACGGTAACTAAAAAAGGGAGCCATATCCGCGATTCTATCGATTTAAAGCGCACCATGTTTATGGTTGTTGTTGCTTTGATTCCTGCTTTGCTTTTTGGAATGTGGAATGTTGGTTATCAGCATAACCTTTCTATTGGTGTTGATGCCAGTTTGATAAGCAATTTCTTTTATGGATTCTGGTTGGTAGTTCCAATTATTATTGTTTCCTATGTTGTTGGTTTAGGAACCGAGTTTATTTTTGCTCAAATGCGTGGCCACGAAGTAAACGAAGGATACTTAGTTTCAGGATTCTTAATTCCTTTAATTGTACCAGTTACTACTCCATTATGGATGGTCGCTCTTGCTACAATTTTTGCTGTAGTTATTGGTAAAGAAGTATTTGGCGGAACCGGAATGAATATTTTGAATCCTGCACTACTCGCTCGAGCCTTCCTCTTCTTTGCATACCCTTCTCAAATGTCGGGCGATAAAGTTTGGGTTGCCGAAAAAGCTGATGCTTATTCCGGAGCAACCCCATTAGGTGAATTAATGACTGCTACAGATAAAATAAATCTACCTTCAGTTGCAGATGCTTTTTTTGGATTTATGCCAGGCTCAGTTGGTGAAACATCAACTTTAGCAATTCTATTAGGTGCAGTTATTTTATTGTGGACAGGTATTGCCAGTTGGCGAGTAATGTTTAGTGTTTTCATTGGTGGTTTTGCTATGGGCTGGGTATTTAATCAGTTTGGTGCAAATATTTATATGAACGATGTTCCTGCTTTTTATCATTTAATTCTAGGCGGATTTGCTTTTGGAGCTGTATTTATGGCAACCGATCCTGTTACTGCTGCTCAAACCAATACCGGTAAATACATTTATGGATTCTTAATAGGCGTTATGGCTGTCCTTATTCGTGTACTAAATCCAGCCTATCCTGAAGGAATGATGTTAGCCATTTTACTTCTAAATGTATTTGCTCCAACTATTGATTATTATATAGTTCAGTCAAATATTAAACGCAGATTAAAACGCGTAAAACAAATTGCAGCTTAACCTTAAAATTGTAGAAAAATGAATACTAATAGTAATACATACATTTTTATTTATGCCTCTGTGATGGTTATCATTGTTGCTGCAGTTTTATCTACTGCTGCTACATTGCTAAAAGATAGGCAATTACAGAACGTTAAAAATGAAAAAATGCAGGCTATTTTAGCATCTGCAAATATTGAATCTACTCCCGAAACAGCTGAAACTCTTTATAATCAATTTATTACAGAAGAGTGGGTTATTAATCAAACGGGCGAAATCACTGACTCATATAAAGCCAGTACTTTCGAGATCGGCTCGCAACGAGCTTTTTATTTAAATCTAAAAACCGAGCTTTATAGGAAAAGCAAAGGAGAAGAATTTTATTCTCCGTTGTTTGTTTGTAATGTAGAAGGGGAAACCTATTATATTATTCCCTTATTGGGAAAAGGACTCTGGGGCCCTGTTTGGGGAAATATTGCTTTGAAATCAGATTTCACAACTGTAAAAGGAGTTGTTTTCGATCATAAAGGCGAAACTCCAGGATTGGGAGCCGAAATTATTTTCCCAGCCTTTACCGATCCTTTTGTAGGGAAAACCATTTTCGATGAAGAAGGAAATTTTACTTCCATAAAAGTTGTAAAAGGCGGAGCTAAAATATTACCTGCAAATCAACAAATTCATGGCGTTGATGCTATTTCTGGGGGTACTATAACCTCTAATTCAGTAAATGATATGCTGAAAGATTGTTTAGAAAATTATGTTTCATATATTAAAAGTGATAAATAATGAGTGAGCAAGTACAAAAAGAATCGATGTTTTCACCAAAAAACATCAAATTACTCACAGATCCTATTGGGAAAGATAACCCAATTACGGTACAGGTTTTGGGTATTTGTTCCGCTCTTGCTGTTACAGCAAAATTGGAACCCGCTATCGTAATGTCTATTTCAGTGATGTTCGTACTCGGAGCTGGTAACGTAATTATTTCGCTGCTTAGAAATACAATCCCTCAGCGCATACGAATCATTGTTCAATTGGTAATAATTGCGGCTTTGGTAATTTTAGTTGATCAAGTGTTGAAAGCATATGCTTATGATGTTAGTAAGCAATTATCCGTTTTCGTTGGATTAATTATTACCAACTGTATAATTATGGGTCGTTTTGAAGCTTTTTCAATGGCAAATAAACCTTGGCCTTCTTTCCTTGATGGTATTGGAAACTCAATTGGCTACGGTATGATATTAGTTATAGTTGCCTTTTTTCGCGAGCTTTTTGGATCGGGAACTATTTTGGGTTGGGAAGTCTTCAAATCTATTGGTCTATATGATCTAGGATACGTGAATAATGGATTTATGATATTACCTCCAATGGCATTAATTACAGTTGGAATTATTATCTGGGTACAACGTAGTCGAAATCCTGAACTAATTAAGGAATAAAGTTTATCTCTAAAAATTAGAAACGATGCAAGAAATATTTAACATATTTATAAAATCCATATTCATAGATAATATGGTCTTTGCCTATTTCTTAGGCATGTGTTCTTACATTGCGGTCTCTAAAACGGTAGATACTTCCGTTGGATTGGGTGCTGCAGTTATTTTTGTACTGGGATTCACTGTTCCGGTGAATTACTTATTGAACGAATATTTGTTAGAACCAGGAGCTTTAGTTTGGCTTGGCGAAGAATTTGCTGAGGTTGATTTAAGTTTCTTAAGTTTTATCATGTTTATTGCCGTTATCGCATCTATGGTGCAATTGGTAGAAATGGTAGTTGAGAAATTTGCTCCTGCACTTTATGCGTCTCTCGGAATTTTCCTCCCTTTGATTGCAGTTAACTGTGCTATATTGGGTGGTTCATTGTTTATGCAAGAACGTGAATATCAGTCTTTAGGCGAAGCTACTTCATTTGCTTTAGGTTCAGGGCTAGGATTTTTCTTAGCAATTGTAGGTATAGCGGCAATCCGTGAAAAAATACATTATTCAAATGTACCTGGCCCACTTAAAGGAATCGGTATTACATTTATTATCACCGGATTGATGGGAATCGCTTTTATGAGCTTCCTTGGTATAAAGTTATAAGTTGAATTTTAAAAAAACAAAACGATGTTATTAAGTATAGGAATCGGAACAATCGTTATTTCAAGCATAGTCGTCTTCTTATCCGTAATTTTAATACTTGTTGTAGTATTGCTTTATGCAAAGAAAAAGCTCACTCCACAAGGCGATGTTAAAATTACAATTAATGAGGAAAAGGAAGTGATTACATCACCCGGCTCCACTATTTTGACAACACTTTCTGCTGAAAAAATATTTTTACCTTCCGCATGTGGAGGAGGTGGAACATGTGGAATGTGTACTTGTCAAGTTATAAGTGGCGGTGGTACTATTCTACCCACCGAAAAAGGCTTTTTCTCAAGAAAAGAGCAGTTAGCCAATTGGCGTTTAGGATGTCAAGTAAAAGTAAGGGAAGATATGGAAATTCAAATCCCTGCTGAAATCTTTGGTATTAAGAAATGGGAGTGCACAGTTGTTTCTAATAAGAATGTTGCAACCTTTATTAAGGAATTCGTTGTGCAATTGCCTGAAGGTGAAGCTATGGATTTCCGTTCAGGTGGATATGTTCAGATAGATGTACCTCCACTTACTGTTCATTTTAAGGATTTTGATATTGATGAAGAATATCGCGAAGATTGGGATAAATTTAAAATGTGGGATTTAACAATGAAGAATCCTGAGCCTCAATACCGCGCATATTCAATGGCCAATCATCCAGCCGAAGGAAATATAGTAATGCTGAATATTCGTATTGCTACTCCTCCTTTTGATAATAAAGCAGGTGGCTTTATGAGGGTGAATCCTGGAGTTTGCTCCTCATATATATTCGCCCAAAAACCAGGCGATAAAGTAATGGTTTCAGGTCCATTCGGCGAATTCTTTATCAAACCAACCAAACGCGAAATGATGTTTATTGGTGGTGGTGCCGGAATGGCTCCGATGCGTTCGCATATATACGATCAATTCCTTACACAAAAAACCGATCGTAAAGCAACTTTCTGGTATGGTGGTAGATCATTACGCGAATTGTTTTACGTTGATGAATTTAAAAAGATTGAAAAAGATAATCCAAATTTCAAATTCAATATTGCTTTATCAGAGCCTGTACCCGAAGATAATTGGGATGGTTATGTAGGGTTTATTCATCAAGTAATAATGGATGAGTACTTAAAAAAGCACGAAGAGCCGGAAGAAATAGAATTCTATCTCTGCGGACCTCCAATGATGAATCAGGCAGTATTAAAAATGCTTGATGATTATGGAGTTCCGGAAGAAATGATAGCCTTCGATGATTTCGGAGGATAAATTTTAAAAAGAAGCTGCTAATTAAAAGCAGCTTTTTTTGTTTCGTTAACTATGAGTTATAATTTAATACCGATTAGTCAACTAAATGCCGCATATTTTCATTTCGATCAATTTGCGGTTTTGCTGATCTATCGGCATTAACTCCCGAAGGTTCGGGATAAATTCAAAAATTGCTATGCGGCATTTTGAACTACAATTGGTATAACTTGAAAAATTCACGATATTAGGATGGGAATAAAGAATATTTTAAAGGTTTTTGTAATCACTAATTTTGGTTTTTTCTTTTTATCATGTTCTTCTTCAAATGAAAAAATTCATTTGATAGGAGAGGCTCAAGGAACCTATTATTCAATAATTTATTTTGATGATTCAGAAAGGAATTTGAAGTTTCAAATTGACTCAATTTTAGATGCTTTTGATCAATCAGTTTCGATATATAAACCCCAAAGTATTGTAAGTAAGGTTAATAGAAACGAAGATGTACTGCTTAATAATTGGTTTTTGAACAATTTTTATGAAGCTATTAGAATTGCCAAACTCACCGACGGTGCTATGGATATTACTATTGGACCATTAGCAAATGCATGGGGATTTGGTACTTTCGATCAACCCGAAATAATTGACTCAGTTTTAATTGATAGTGTGAAACAATTAGTTAATTTTCGTGCTGTTTCAATCCAGGATAGGCGATTAATAAAGCAAGACCCTCGGATTCAATTAAATTTTAATGCCATTGCTCAAGGTAATTCAGTGGATGTAGTAGGGGATTATTTTATTTCTTTGGGAATTGATAATTTCCTTATTGATATTGGAGGTGAATTGTTAGGAAAAGGAGAAAAACCTAATGGCGAGAAATGGATTGTTGGAATAGAAAAGCCTAGTGAATCATCTGATGACGAACGCGTTTTACAACAGACTTTTGCTTTGCAAAACAATGCCTTAGCAACGTCGGGAAATTATCGTAAATATTACGAAATTGATGGAGTTCGTTACGCACATAGTCTCGATCCTAAAACCGGATTTCCTGTGGAACATTCCTTATTAAGCGTATCCGTTTTGACTAAAACTTGCACCGAAGCTGATGCTTTTGCAACTGCTTTTATGGTTATGGGAATCGAAAAGTCTTTAAGATATATTGAGCAACACGCTGAAATACAAGCATATTTTATTTATTTTGATAAAGAGTATGGAATACAAACCCAAATGAGTGATGGGTTTATGAAAGCTTTGGAATTAGAGTAATTTTATTTGGTTAAACTTTTTTCAGAAAGCTTTTTCAAGCATACTTTCAAGCTGTCTTTCCAATAAGGAATTCTTAAATCGAAAGCTGATTTAATCTTGCTTTTATTTAAAACACTATAATGTGGACGTGGAGCAGGAAGAGGGTATTCTTTGCTTTCGATAGGGATGATATTACAATTAATATTTGCAATCTCCATAATTTCTTTAGCAAAATCATACCAGCTTATTACGCCTTCATTAGAATAATTATAGATTTCAGTTTTGGCGGATATTTTATTTGATGTGATAATTTTTAATATACTAGTTGCAAAATCTCTGGCATAAGTAGGTGTTCCAATTTGATCAAAAACAACTCCTAATGCATCCCGTTCAGCTCCAAGTTTAATCATCGTATTCAAAAAATTGTTTCCAAACTCATAATATAACCAAGAAGTTCTAAGAATTATAGCTGATTTCGAATGTTTTAAAATAGCTTTCTCACCTTCTAATTTCGATTGCCCATAAACCGAAGGAGGATTTGTTTCCATTGTCTCTATGTATGGAATATGACTTCTCCCATCAAAAACATAATCCGTTGAAATATGAACTAAACGACAATTATATTTTTGACAAGTTTTGGCCAAATTTTCAGGCCCTGTTGCATTAATCAAAAAGGCTAAACCTTTTTCTTCCTCAGCTTTATCAACTGCTGTGTATGCTGCGCAATTAATCAAATAATCAAAATCGCCTGTTTTCAAATATTCATCTACAGATGCTGCATTAGTGATATCAAAATCATCAATATCAGTAAATACTAGATTTAAATCAGAGAATTCTTTAGATGCCTCCTTTATGGCGCTTCCCAATTGACCCTCACCACCTGTTATTAAGATTTTAGCCATTTCTTAAATTCAAATTAAGTGATGATTTGTTTAAAATAATCAATGGTTTTCTCTAAGCCTTCTTCCAATTGAATGCTTGGCTCCCAGTTGAGTTCTTTTTTTGCCAAAGTTATATCAGGTTGACGTTGTAAGGGATCATCGGAAGGTAAATCATTGTATATTATTTTCGAAGTGGTCTCAGTCATTTCAATTACTTTCTTAGCTAACTCGCCAATTGTAAATTCGTTAGGGTTCCCAATATTTACTGGTCCTGTAAAATCTTCTCGTGTATTCATCAATCGAATTAATCCTTCGACTAAATCATCAATGTATTGGAAGCTTCTACTTTGAGATCCATCGCCATAAATTGTAATGTCATTCCCAAGCAAAGCTTGCATAATAAAATTTGAAACAACGCGACCATCGTTTGGATGCATACGAGTACCGTAAGTATTAAAAATTCTTGCCACTTTAATGCGAACTTTATTTTGCCAATGATAGTTAAAAAATAAAGTTTCAGCAACACGTTTCCCTTCATCATAACAGGAGCGAGTTCCAATAGGATTTACATGACCCCAATAGTCTTCTCGTTGAGGATGAACTTGTGGGTCGCCATAAACTTCACTGGTAGAAGCCTGTAAAATTTTGGCATTTATTCTTTTAGCAAGTCCTAGCATATTAATAGCACCGCTAACAGATGTTTTAACCGTTTTAATTGGATTATGTTGATAATGAACAGGAGAAGCAGGGCAAGCCAAATTATATATCTCATCAACCTCTACAAAAAAAGGCATAGTAATATCGTGTCTGATATATTCAAAGAATGGATTATCCATTAAGTGCACTATGTTTTGTTTTTGCCCCGTAAAATAGTTATCGACACAAATAACCTCATTACCTTCTTTAAGTAAGCGATCTATCAAATGAGAGCCAACAAAACCTGCACCTCCGGTAACCAAAACTTTTTTTCTAATCATAATGTTTCGTTTTTAGGAACTTATTGAGATGATGTTTACACTTTTGTTGTATCAATACCAATACAATAATATGTATAGTCATTTTCTTTCATCTCATTGACATCATAAATATTCCTCCCGTCAAGAATTAATTTATTTTTCAATAATTGACTAATTTGGTTGAAGTTTAGAAATTTAAATTCAGGCCATTCAGTAACAACTATCAAAGCATCTGCATCTAACAAGGCATCCAATTTATCTTCGGCGTAAGCAATTTTATCGCCTAATACATGTTTTGCTTCTTTCATAGCTACAGGATCGTAAGCTTTTACTGTGGCGCCTGCTTCCAAAAGTTTTTGGATTATTACTAATGAAGGAGCATCTCGAATATCATCGGTTTGAGGTTTAAACGAAAGTCCCCAAAGAGCAAAATGTTTACCTGTTAAGTCATAATTAAAATGTTTATTCAATTTATTGAAAAGTATAGACTTTTGGAATTTATTTACCTCTTCAACAGCTTTTAATATACGCATATTATAAGCATTTTCGTCAGCAGTTTTTATTAGGGCTTGCACATCTTTTGGGAAACAAGAGCCTCCATAACCTGTTCCTGGATAAATGAATTTTTTTCCAATTCGAGAATCGCTACCTATTCCTTTACGAACTTCATTAACATTGGCGCCCACTATTTCGCAAAGATTAGCTATATCGTTCATAAAACTAATCTTCGTAGCCAACATGGAATTTGCTGCGTATTTGGTCATTTCGGCAGATATAATATCCATAAAAATTACCGGATGACCATTCATTACAAAAGGTTTATAAAGACGTTCCATTGTGCGTTTTGCTCTTTGGTTGTCGCAACCAATTACAATTCGGTCAGGTTTTAAAAAGTCGTTAACAGCATCTCCTTCTTTTAGGAATTCAGGATTGGATGCAACATCGAATTTAACCAATGTACCTCGTTTATCTAATTCTTCTTGAATAGCTTTTCTAACTTTTTCAGCTGTACCAACTGGAACAGTACTTTTAGTAACCATCAATACATAATCGTTGATGTTTTGACCTACTTCACGTGCAACTTGTAAAACATATTTCAAGTCGGCACTGCCATCTTCGTCAGGAGGTGTCCCAACGGCACTGAAAACGACTTCCGTTCTTTCTAAACTCTCCACTAGACTTGTACTGAAATGTAGACGACCATTTTCAACATTACGTTGAACCATATCTTCCAAACCGGGTTCCCAAATGGGTAAAATGCCTTTTTTTAAGTTTTCAATTTTTTTTATGTCGTTATCGACGCAAATAACATCAATGCCGACTTCAGAAAAACAGGCTCCGGTTACTAATCCAACATAGCCTGTTCCAACAATCGTAATTTTCATAATGATTTAGTTAATTTAAGAGTGTCAAAGGTAGGGAAAATTTGCTTGTTTGCTTCTGATTTTTTAGAAATAAAATGACTGTTTTAGCTTTCAATAAACTATAAGTTTTTGACTATTTTCGTTAAAAATTCAAAAAATAGTAATAATTTATTCGAAAAAAATAATATAATACTTTAAAATAACTTGTTAATAATCAGTATTTAAAATAAAATTTATTGAAATTTATACCTAAGTGAGTAGTATTCAGTAGTGGTTAATTTATTGTGAATTTATTTAATTTGCTACATTTGTCACATACTAAAAATTGAAAATTATGGAAGTTACTAGAACATTTGATATCCTGGAGCGTCTTCGCCAGAACTTTATGGTTGATGACGCGTTGGCCGTTAAGCGAAACAAAAAATGGGATATTTTTTCAACTCAGGAATACCTTGATAATGCTTATGATTTTGCCTATGGACTTTTGGCTTTAGGATATAAAAAAGGAGAAAAAATAGGCACAGTATCAAATAATCGTCCTGAGTGGAATTTTGTCGATATGGGAATGGCGATGGCAGGAATTGTACATGTACCTGTTTATCCCACAATATCAGATGTAGAATATGAGTATATTTTAGCTCATTCTGAAGTAAAAACCTTACTTATTTCTGACAAATTGCTTTATAAGCGACTTGTGCCTTTAGCCGCAAAGGTTGAGACAATTAAAAATTTATACGTTTTTAATGAAGGTATTGAAGGAGTTAAGTCTTGGACAGAAATCCGCGATTTGGGTACTCAAAATCGCGATAAGTATAAAGCGGAACTTGAAACTATAAAAGCCTCTATCAATCCTGAAGATATGGTCACTATTATTTATACTAGTGGTACTACAGGAAATGCCAAAGGAGTAATGCTTTCTCATCATAATTTAGTATCAAATGCTATAGCAACTTCTAAAATTCAGCCTTTAGTGGCTGGAGAAAGAGCCTTGAGCTTCTTACCATTGTGCCATGTTTATGAGCGCATGCTTAATTATCATTTTCAGTACAAGGGTATAAAAGTTTATTATGCTGAAAATATGGCTACAATTGTTGATAATCTGAAAGAAATAAATCCTCATGGATTTAGTTCGGTGCCACGTTTGCTCGAAAAAGTTTTTGATAAGATTATGGCGAAAGGAAAGGATTTAGAGGGAATCAAGAAAAAGATTTTTTTCTGGGCGGTTGATTTAGGGTTGCGCTATGAATTGAATAATGCCAATGGCTGGGCCTATGCTCAAAAGTTAAAAATTGCTCGTAAACTTATTTTTTCTAAATGGCAAGACGCTCTTGGGGGAAATGTAAAAGTGATTATTTCAGGAGGAGCTGCATTGCAACCTCGTTTAGCACGTGTTTTCCGTGCTGCAGGTATTAATGTTCAAGAAGGTTATGGTTTAACCGAAACTTCGCCTGTAATTGCTGTGAATCATACAGAATATCCCGATATTAAGTTTGGTACTGTTGGTCCAATATTGGAAGATGTTGAAGTGATGATTGCCGAGGATGGTGAAATATTGACCAAAGGGCCACACATTATGTTAGGCTATTATAAGGCTCCTGATTTAACGGCAGAAGTTATTGATGAAGAAGGTTGGTTCCATACCGGTGATATTGGTATTATTGAAGATGGTAAGTATCTTAAAATTACCGATCGTAAGAAAGAAATCTTTAAATTGTCTTCAGGGAAATATGTAGCACCTCAATCTATTGAAAATTTTTGTAAGGAATCTATGTTTATCGAAAATGTAATGGTTATTGGTGAAAACGAGAAATTTGCAAGTGCGCTTATTTCTCCAGATTTTAACCATTTACACTTTTGGGCTACTAAGCATAAATTGCACTATCGTGATAACGAAGAATTAGTTCGTATTCCTGATGTAGTTAAACGTTTTCAGAAAGAAATTAATGAAATAAACAAAAAAATAGGAGAAACCGAAAGAATTAAACGCTTCCGTTTAGTTTGTTCAGAATGGACTCCTGCAACAGGTGAATTATCGCCAACTTTAAAATTAAAACGTAAGTTTCTTTACGATAAATACGATCATATTGTAAAAGAAATATTTATGTCTTCAAAAGGGGAATGATTAATCACTGATTTAATTATTAAAAAACGCTCTGCAAGATTTTTTGCAGAGCGTTTTTTTTTGAGTTGATTATTTACAATGCATGCATAAAACATTTACTATATTTGTACAAACCAAAACTAAATAAAAAACAAAAAACAATGGGATCTATAAAACGAACTTTTGATATTTTAACTTATGCAGAAAATAACTTTCCACAGGATTCTGCATTAGCTGCAAAACGAAATGGTAAATGGGATCGCTTTAGCACATCAGATTATCGTAGTCAGGTTAATAATTTTAGCCTTGGCTTATTAGCACTGGGATTTGATAAAGGCGATAAAATTGCAACTGTTTCAAATAATAGACCCGAATGGAATTTTATCGATTTTGGAATGGCTCAGATTGGCGCTGTTCATGTTGGAATTTATCCTACTATCAGCGAAAAAGAATATCTTCACATTTTATCGCATTCTGATTCAAAAATATTGATAGTTGCTGATAAAGATTTATACGAAATGCTTAATCCTGTTTTTGAAAAGCTTGATAATCTTAAGGAAATTTATACTATAGATAAGGTTGAAGGTGCTAAAAATTGGTCTGAAATTGGACAATTAGGTATTGAAAAAGCAGATGATTATCGCGATTTGCTAAAACAAAAGATGGCAGATGTAAAAGCTGAAGATTTATTGACCCTTATTTATACTTCAGGCACGACCGGACTTTCAAAAGGAGTTATGTTAACACATAATAATGTGGTAAGTAATGTAAAAATTGCCCAACAATGTGTTCCCTATGGAAAAGTTGGAGATGAGGTCTTGAGTTTTTTACCTCTTTGTCATGTTCTTGAACGAACAGGTAATTATTTATGGCAATCAATTGGCGCCAAAATCCACTATGCCGAAAGTATCGAAACTATCGGTGACGATATGCGTGATATAAAAGTTAAAATGTTTATCACAGTTCCGCGTGTTTTTGAAAAAGTATATGATAAAATCATAAACAAAGGACGCGAATTAACAGGTATTAAGAAATCTCTTTTCTTTTGGGCTGTTAGATTGGGAGATCAATTAAAAGCAAATCCTGCCGAAAGATCCGCCTTGTATAATTTTAAGCTTAAGATTGCTAATAAATTGATATTCAGTAAATGGCGAGAAGCTCTTGGAGGTGAATTAAAAGGAGTAATCTCTGGTGGAGCAGCACTTCAACCTCGATTGGCACGTATTTTCAGAGCTGCCGGAATCCTTGTACAGGAAGGATATGGTCTGACCGAAACATCACCAATTGTATGTGCAACTATGCCTGATTATCCCGGTGTTAAATGGGGAAGTGCCGGACTTGTCCCCCCAGAGATTGAAGTGAAAACTGCTGAGGATGGAGAAATCCTTGTTCGAGGAGAAAATGTAATGATTGGTTATTATAAAGATCTGGAAAAAACAAAGGAAGCCTTGACATCCGATGGTTGGTTCCATACAGGTGATATTGGGAATTTGGACGAAAAAAATATGCTTAGTATTACTGATAGAAAAAAAGAAATATTTAAACTCAGTGGGGGGAAATATGTGGCGCCTCACCTCGTGGAAAACACTCTTAAAGAATCTCAATTTATTGATAATATTATGGTTGTAGGTGAAAATGAGAAATTTACTGGCGCTTTAATTGCACCAAATTTTGAATTCTTGCATAATTGGTGTCATATACATAATATCAAATATCGCGATAATAATGATCTTGTTCAATTACCCAAAGTGATTGACCGTTATCAGAAAGAAGTGGAAACACAAAATAAAGAGCTGGATCATATTTCTCAAATAAAAGTATTCCGTCTTGTTTATGACAATTGGACTCCCGAATCGGGAGAGTTATCGCCTACTCAAAAGCTTAAACGCAGAGTGGTTATGGAAAAATACGACAATCTTTTACAAGAAATTTATCCAAAAAGCGAATTCTAATTGTCTATGAATACAAATTCTACTGTTGAGTATTTAAAAAATCAAATAGACAAACCTTTTACGCATAGTATATCGCCTTCAACTTTGTTGTTAGGCGGCACTCTGCGTCATATTGGTGTTGGAGAAGCCTGGGTTGATTATCCTATAAAACACGATTTAACAAATCCAATTGGAATGATTCAAGGTGGTTTTTTGGCTGCCTTAATAGATGATACTATTGGAATCGCCTTTTTTAGTATGGAGCCTAAACTTATGTTTACAACCACTAATTTAAATGTAAACTATCTTTTTGGCGCACGAAAAGGAGAAGTTGTTCGAGCAAAAGCTAATGTTATCCGTATGGGAAAGAAAATTGCAAATTTTGAGTGTAAAGTTTTTAATTCGAAAGGAGAAGTTATAGCAAGCTCAACAACTAATTTGGTGGTTACAACTGTAAAAGCAATGCTTTTTTCCGATTTTCAATCTCAAATAAAATAATTTCAATCATTTAATCAAATATTTATTTTTGATTTATCTTATAACATTGTAAATCAACGCATAATATAATGTCATTATTTAGACTCAAAATAAAAAATAAACGATGCATGCATAGCAGTTGCATGCTGTTGCTTTATTAATTAATATTGTACTAGAAAAAAGTGGAGTATATAAACACCCCACCGTATTAATTAGATAAATTTTAATTGTATGATATCAAGTATCGCTTTTATAATCGTTTTAGCCGCAACGGTCTTCCTGTTTTACCGTAGTGTAAACATCATTATTAAAAATATTAAATTAGGGAAACCTCTCGACATTAACGACCAAAAAGGGAAACGTTGGAAAACAATGTTCTTAGTGGCAATTGGTCAAAGTAAGATGGTTAAACGTCCTATTGCTGGTATACTGCATTTAATGGTTTATGTAGGCTTTATTATTGTAAATGTTGAAATGCTCGAAATTCTAATTGATGGAATATCTGGCAGTCATCGCATTTATGCATTTTTGCCCTTTTACAATATATTGATTTCTATATTCGAAATTTTTGCTCTTGCAGTAATAATATCTTGTCTAGTTTTCTTATTTCGTAGAAATGGTTTGCGCCTGTCTCGCTTTCATAAGGCAGAAATGACTTCTTGGCCAAAGCTTGATGCCAATATTATTTTAATAACAGAAGTTTTGTTAATGTCGGCTCTTTTCTCAATGAATGCTGCTGATCAAGTTCTTCAATTAAATGGAGCGGAACATTTTACCCAAACGGGGGCCTTCTTGATTAGTGGTTTAATAGTTCCTCTTTTTGCAAATTTATCGGAATCAACCTTATTATTTATTGAAGGATTTGGCTGGTGGTTTCATATTGTAGGTGTTTTTGCATTTTTAAATTATATTCCTTATTCAAAGCATTTCCATGTTTTTCTTGCATTTCCAAATGTGTATTACACAAAATTAAAACCCGCAGCATATATCAGCAATATGGAAGCGGTTACTAATGAAGTAAAAATTGCAATGGGAATTATTTCGGAAGAAGAAGCAGGAAATGATGAAGTTGACCGTTTTGGAGCAAAAGATGTGCGCGATTTAACCTGGAAAAGCCTTTCCGATGCATATACTTGTACGGAGTGCGGAAGGTGTACAGATGTTTGCCCCGCCAATTTAACAGGTAAACTTTTATCACCTCGAAAATTAATTATGGATACTCGCGATCGATTAGAAATAGTTGGAAAAGGAGTTTCTAAGAATGGTACCGAATTTGACGATAGTAAAGCTCTTTGGGGAGACTTTATCAGTCCCGAGGAGCTTTGGGCTTGCACCACTTGTAATTCCTGCACAAACGAATGTCCGGTAAATATCGATCATGTATCTATTATCATGGAGTTACGCCGTTACAGCTCATTGGAAGAAGCTTCAACACCTGCTACATTAAATGCTGCCTTAACAAATATTGAAAATAATGGAGCTCCTTGGCAATACTCACAAGACGATCGGATGTTATGGGCTGATGGAATGGAAGTTCCTGTTATGGCTGATGTTTTTGGTGCGGGCAAAAAAACTGAATATTTATTTTGGGTGAGTTCGGCTGGTGCTTTCGACGATCGATATAAAAAAGTAATTCGCAGTTTCACGAAAATTTTAAATCATTTAAAAGTAGATTTTGCAGTTTTGGGAACTGAAGAAAGCGATAGTGGTGATCTTGCTCGACGTGCAGGAAACGAAATGCTCTTCCAAATGCAGGCTTTAATGAATATTGAGGTTTTAAATGGCTATGAAGTGAAGAAAATTGTCTGTTGTGATCCGCACGATTTCAATACGCTTAAAAACGAATATGCCGATCTGGGAGGAAATTACGAAGTGATTCATCATACTCAATTCCTTCAAGAGCTAATTAATGCCGGAAAACTTAAGATTGATGGAGATGCATTTGAAGGAAGTACCATTACTTATCACGATCCTTGTTATCTCGGTCGTGGAAATGGCGAATACGATTCTCCTCGTGCTGTTCTTGATGCAATTCCTTCTGTGAAGGTTGAAATGAAAAATAATAAAGCTTCTAGCTTATGTTGTGGTGCTGGTGGCGGCCAAATGTTTAAAGAAGCAGAATCGGGAGATAAGGAGATATATATGGAACGCACCGAACAGGCACTCGGAACTGGCTGTAATATTGTTGCAACCGCTTGTCCTTTTTGTATGGCTATGATTACTGACGGTATTAAATATAGCGAAAAAGAAGCTAAAGTTAAAAATTACGACATAGCCGAATTGGTTGCAATATCGATGAATTTATAAGATCCAATTTAATTACAATTAAGAAGCCGCATTTTTGTAATTTGCGGCTTTTTCTATAAATTATGAAAAATACGATCTTTTCAATATTTCTTTTATTCACAACGTTGAACGCTTTTACCCAAAGCGAAAAGTTCCCTTTTAAATCAGGAGAAAAAATAACATATTCAGCGCATTATCATTGGGGCTTATTTTGGATGGAAGCTGGAGAAGTTATATTTCAGATTGATACGGTTCATAAAAATGATGAAATTGTATTAAAGATGCAAAGCTTGGGCAGAACTCTCCCAAAATACGATTGGCTTTTTAAAGTTCGAGATACTTTTGCTAGTGATGCCATTTATCCTGAGATGAAGCCGCTTACTTTTAAAAGAGCAAATTATGAGGGTAAAGATTGGGTGAGGAATTATTATGTTTTCAATCATGAAGTAGAGAGCTTAATACTTGATATGGAGAGCAATAATTCTAAAAGAAGACTTGATACCATTTCCCTTCCAAAAGGGCATATCATGGATGTTCAAACAGCAGTTTATTATGCACGTTTGTGGAATTTGATAGATGCAAAATCCGGCGACCAAAAAATTATGAAAATTATGCTGGCGGGGGAATATTTCACTATTCCAATGACTTATCGTGGGAAAGAAACAGTTAAACATATAAACGGGAATTACTACTCTTGTTTTAAAATCACAACAAAAGTTGTGGAGGGACTTATCTTTAGAGCGAATCAAGAAATTAGTATTTATGTATCTGATGAAGAACATCAATTACCACTGGTAGTTAAAGCACCTATCCTAATTGGCCGAGTAGAGGCGTACCTACGACAAACTAGTGATGTAGAATTTCCTGAAAGCCTGCCAGATTAATCTGTTTTAAGTGTTTCAACAGGATTTGCTCTTGCGGCAATATAGGTTTTTATGCTTACTGTTAATAATCCTATAATTAAGGAGAATAAAGCAGCTAGGATAAATCCTTGAAAACCAAGTTCAATTCGAATTGCAAAATCGCTTAACCAATTTTTTAAGAAAAACCAGGCGGGAATCCAGGCAATTAAATTTGCAATTATTATTAAGATTGTAAACTCTTTTGATAAGGTCAACATAATTCTACCTAAAGATGCTCCAAGAATTTTTCTTATACTAATTTCTGCGCTTCTTTGTTCTGTTATAAAGGCGGCTAATCCGTATAAACCCATACCGGCTAGTAATAAAGCAATAAAAGTGAAATAATAAAATACATTGCCCATTCGTTTATCGTTGGCATAGATATTATCGTAGGTTTTATCTAAAAAAGAGTAAGAAAAAGGAACTCTAGGCAAATAGTTATTCCAGGTTTTTTCAACTTCTATAAGGGTTTTGCTTAAATCGTTACCAGATATTTTAACAATAATATATTTATAAAATTTGGGAAAAATATGAATCATTAAAGGATTTACTTCGGTATGAAACGACGCATAATGAAAATCCTTTACTACTCCAATAATTGTCCCCACTTTTGGTTGTTTTAAAGCATAACTGAAAATCATTTTTTTTCCAACAGGGTCTTGAATATTGTATTTTGTTACAGCCGATTCATTGATGATAAAAGCAGAAGAATCTGAAGCATTTTCTTCAGAAAATGTTCTTCCAGATACCATTTCAAGTCCAAAAGCATTTAAAAAATCGTGGTCGGCGCAAAGCATTCGCACTCCAATTCTATCGCTACGTTCTCCTCCATTTTCAGAATTGCGTCCAAGTTCTGGAACTCGAACGCCGTACACTCCAAACCGTTCTCCCGGAATATTTGAACTTCCTGAAACAGATTCCACGCCATCAATTTGATGAAGTTCATTTTTGAGATCTGGAATATATTGGATATTATTTTGACCTGAAAGGGGCAAAACAACTACTTGTTCTTTATTAAAACCAATATCAGTATTTTGAATAAATCTAAGTTGTTTGGCGACAGTTAGTGCAGTAATTGTAAGGAAAATACTAATTGCAAATTGTGATACAACCAATATTCGTCGTAAAGCAAGATTAAGAAAATCATTTTTCCCCGCATTAATTTTAGTAGCTAAAACCTGACTTGTTTTGTAACGCGACATAAATACTGAAGGATAGATGCCGGAAAGTATTCCTAATCCTAAAATGACTGTAACTAAATACGCTAAACTTTCTTTTTCAAACAATTTACTCAGGCTCAGATTTTTGCCGGCAAAATCATTAAAATAAGGAAAGCTCAATTCGACCATCACTAAAGAAA
Source organism: Bacteroidales bacterium (assembly GCA_027858955.1). Taxonomy (GTDB): domain Bacteria; phylum Bacteroidota; class Bacteroidia; order Bacteroidales; family UBA12170; genus UBA12170. The sequence continues at coordinate 1,376 of JAQIBR010000085.1, read as the reverse complement.
TGAGAAGAGAAGCAAAAACCAAAGTAAAAGATTCGCTAATAAACTGCAAGAAAATACTTCCGGTTCGGGCTCCCATAACCTTTCGCATTCCAATTTCTTTAGCTCTTTTTATTGAACTTGCAGTTGCAAGATTTGTATAGTTGATAGCGGCTAAAATCAAAATAAATAAACCTATAGTGATATAAATAATGATGTATTCCCAGTTGCCATTATTTTCCAGTTCTTTTTCAGCATGACTTTTAAGGTGAATATCGCTGATTGGAACAAAAAGCAATTTTCCTTCGAGTCCTGTAAAACGATTTTTCACAGTGTCTCTTTCTAGGATTTTCAGTAAATATTCATCCATATTTAATTGTAAATGCGACTGCAATTCTTTGCCTTTTGCTAAACTGTGGGATTTTGTATAAGTGTAGAATACCATTGGTCCTGCAGAATCTACTTTATCCCATTCTTGGTGCAATTTCATCATTGAAAAAACCACATCAAAATGAAAATGTGAGTTTGGAGGAGCATCTTCAAAAACAGCTGAAATAGTATAATTCTTATCATCAACTTCAACCTGATTTCCTGCAACTAATGTATTTCCAAATAGCTGAACAGCTATTTTTTTTGAGACCATAATCTGATCTGCTGATCCGAGCAGTGAACCTTGTTGTTGATGTAATAAAGGAAAAGAAAACACATCCAAAAATGTGGAATCGGCATAGATCATACGTTTTTCAGATGTGCTATTTCCTTGGGCAAATAAATAAGGAGGATTAAAAATATCCAAGATTCTGCACGTATTTGATAAATCGCTATGATTCACATTTATATCAAATCCTAATTTCCCTTCGGTAGTGGCCCAAAGTTGATTTTTATCCTTCCATTTGTATTCTTCTTGAACTCGAAAAATATTTTCATAATTATCATGAAATTTATCATAGCTTAACTCATCATTGATATACAGAAAAATTAAAATACTGGTTGCCAAACCAAATGCCAATCCAAACATATTAATGATGGAATACACTTTATTCTTGTACAAAAATCTGGATGTAGTTTTAAAAATATTCTGGAGCATAGAGTAGAGCCTTAGTTTATCTGTTTGTGCTTGAGCAGAATAGGGATTTTTTTATTTTCTTCGGCAAATATTTCCGCTACTAGCCAGTTATCTGAGCAAGCTGAAATTTTTTTTCTAAGGAAATCTGCGGCCGATAAATGAAATGGATTGTCTTTTTCTAAATCCCAAATTTCATAACGATATGCCGTAATATTTTTTTTGCCCGAATGCCTAATATGAATATCGAAATATTCATCAGAAGAAGAATCGGGAAGTAATATTTTAATTTCTTTTGGCATTTCGAGATTAGTATGAAACAGTTTTTTCGCTAAAA
>JAQIBR010000079.1 GCA_027858955.1 Bacteroidales bacterium | reverse complement strand
TTCTTTTTGTGCCATTAAATTCAATTTTAATTATTTTATAATTGACATTAATTATTCTTAGGTTTCACGGTTTTAGTTCCTTTTGAGCTTCTGATAATTCTTCTGTCCCAATTCCAAATAACTACCTGAACAGGCCGATATATAAATTTAAAAGGATAAACTAGAAAATGCACATATCTAGTAAAAGGGATCATGCCAACAAAAATATAGGCTGTAACAATATGAACTTTCACCATTATTGGTAGGGCCGCAATACTTGCTATTTCAGGACTAAATACAAATAATGAACGAAGATAAGGAACTATTGATGCTGCATACCAATTTGATCCCCATCTAAAGAAATAAGCAATCCAAATTCCGGTTATTACTTGAACTAAGAGCACTGCAAAAACGTATATATCCATTTTTGAAGTCACTATTTTTACGCGCTCATTATTTAGTCTTCTAACAATTAGGATTATCAATCCGTAAAAAAAGGCAATAGCAAAAGCTAAGGCTGCTACTTCCAGTATGATTAATCTTATTGGGACTCCATTCCATGCCATTACAGCAGTAGGAAATAAGAAACCTATTAAATGGCCAAAGAAAAGCGCAATAATACCCCAATGAAAAGGCCTGCTACCACGATGCAGGCTTTTACCTTCCAGAAATTGAGAGGATAAGGCAGAAAATTTAAAGCTGTGATTTCTATACATGTATATTGTCCCAACAAGCATAATTAATAAAGCTGCATAGGGCAATGCGATAAATAAAAAATTGTTCATATCAATAGCGTTTGTTTATCATCTAAATTTATTGCAATGGATTAGCGACCATTCCTTGATGAGTTCTTTGATTCATACCACAGGCATGATTCTTTTGGCTTGCTTTTCCAGTGAAGCAATCTTTATCTGCAGTTGAAATATGAAATTGCTTTATAGTTGAATTTTGAAAATCCTTTTCCAAAAATACTATTACCAACTGAATCACATTTCGATACACATTCGATTCATTCTTAAAGCTAACGAGCATCGCTTTTAAAGCAGGAATTATTAGGCAATAAGCCAATTCTTCAACAAATTCCTTATCTTCCGACTTATCCAGCAGTCTTAACAAATTTGGAAGATGATCGGCTAATTCAGAACCACAATCATTTTCAGCTTTTTTATGTTCCTGAGATAGTTTAACCAAAAACTCACCGCGTTTATAATCCTCTCCAAAAAGAATAAACCCAATATCAAGATAACAGAGTGCATTTACATCGAAGGTTTTTATATAATACTCTTGTTGTTGTGGGAGATTATAGGCGCTAAGAAATTCCTGAAATGGGATTATTTCCTTCAAGCCATCAGCGTATTTTTCTACCAACAAACTTTGAATCTGTTTAACAGACGACTCAAGGCTCGTATCTGGATATCGAAATAATTCAGCTATTAGTGTATAATGGTTCATTTTTATATTTTTTTTCAAGTAAAACACTACTCATTTATAATCCTCTTTCAGGTTTTTCAAAAAACCCAAAACCTTGATTTCCTTTTACATCACCTGTATCTTCATACATTTCCATAGCTTCTTCTCGATGTGCGGCCGGAATAACAAATCGTTGATTGAATGATGCCAAAGAGGTTAATCTGAAGATTGCATCGGCTGTTTCTGCATCAATTTCAGAAGCTTCCATAAGGCCTTTTACTTCAGCCTTGGAAATATCGCCAACAGTTACATCTCTTCGATGATTTCGAACGGCCATTAGTTTTCTTAGGACTATTTTAATCTTTTCAGTATCTCCTGCAGTAAACAAACTGGCCAAATATTTAATAGGAATTCTGGTGTCCTCAGCTTTTCCAAAGAGTGAATCTGTAGTTGTTTCATACGCATCACCACTGGTATCTGCCATTGTGGGCAATAATGGTGGAACATAAAACAGGTTTGGAATTGTTCTATATTCAGGATGTAAAGGCAAGGCAATTTTCCATTTTTTTACAAACTTATAAACTGGCGAATCTTTAGCTGACTGAATAGTTGAATCAGCAATTCCATTTTCTCTTGCTGCTTTAATCACTTCAGGATCGTTTGGATCCAGATAAATTCCCAATTGGCTATCAACCAAATCTTTTTCATCGCAATTTGCAACATCGTGAATTTTATCTGCATCGTATAACATCACGCCTAAATAACGAATTCGACCAACGCAAGAATGCATACAAGCAGGTGCTTGTCCTGACTCAATTCTTGGAAAGCATAATATGCATTTTTCAGATTTGCCTGTATTCCAGTTGTAATAGCTCTTTTTATATGGACAAGCAGTTACACACATTCTCCAAGCTCGGCACTTCTTCTGATTGATAAGCACTATACCATCTTCTCCTCTTTTATAAATAGCTCCGGAAGGACACGATGCAACGCAAGATGGATTTAGGCAGTGATTGCAAATTCTTGGTAAATAAAACATTACCATTCTTTCGAGCTGAAACATAGCTTCTTGCTCTGCGGGTGTTAGTGCTTCCATATTCACGTCTTTACGTGCATATTCTGGCGACCCTCCCAAATCATCATCCCAGTTTGGGCCGGACTTGATATCGATGTCTTTTCCTGTAATCAAAGATACAGGCCTTGCAACAGGTTGATCTTTACCTTCAGGTGCAGTAAAAAGGTTGTCGTATTTATAAGTCCATGGCTCATAATAATCATCCATAACCGGCATATTTGGATTATGAAAGAGATTCTTTAATCCGATAGCTGCTTTTAAATCTACGGTTAGTCCTTTCTTTTCCCAACCACCTTTGTATATTTTTTGATCTTCCCATTTGGTTGGGTAACCTGTTCCTGGCTTGGTTTCTACATTGTTCCACCACATGTATTCTGCCCCTTTTCTATCTGTCCAGATATTCTTACAAGCAATAGAGCAAGTATGACAGCCTATACATTTGTCGAGATGAAAAACCATAGAAATTTGTGATCTTACGTCCATGAGATATATATTATT
>JAQIBR010000172.1 GCA_027858955.1 Bacteroidales bacterium | reverse complement strand
ATAAAAAGATGCTGTTTTAGATGATCTTATGAAACATCTTTACACACACTTATTCAACAAAGTAAAGATAAACTCAGAGCATTTATTTCAATATTGTAGCAAATACAAAAAATCTATTATAATCATCTATTACTAACCTATTAATTTAAAATGCAATGTCAGAAGTTCAAGAAATGGTTAAAATATTAGCCGACAAACATGGCAGAAAAAGGGAGTCTTTACTACCTATTCTGCAAGGAGTAGTCGAGAAGCAAAGATGCCTATCACAAGAAGCCATGAATGAAATTGCCCATCAATTGGATATTTCAACAGCCCAAGTGTTTGGCACTGCGACATTTTATGCTTTCCTCGACACAGAGCCTCGTGGTAAATACGTGATTCGTGTTTGCAAATCTATTATTGCTGAAATGAAAGGTAAAAAAGAAATTATTAAAGCACTGGAGAGATTATTAAAAATTAAAGTGGGACAAACTACGCCGGACAATATGTTCTCACTACTTGAAACCAATGATATCGGCTGGAGTGATCAAGAACCATCTATGCTTATCAATGAAATTCCTTATACGAATTTGACATTTGAGAAAGTAGATAGCATTATTAATGAATATCGATTTAAATAATCAAAAACACACAATATAATATGGGAACTAAACTTAAAAAGACAGATATGATATTTGGCGATAATCAATGTTTGTCGGGTAAAAATTTCTCTGTACTTGAAGCCGTTATTAAGAAAAAGCCTGCAGCAATTATTGAGGAGATTATCGATTCAGGACTTTTGGGTCGTGGTGGTGCCGGTTATCCTACCGGATTAAAATGGAAATTTGCTGCAGCTCAAGATGTGACTAAAAAATATGTGATTTGTAATGCTGATGAAGGCGAACCGGGAACTTTTAAAGATAGAGATATTTTGATGAAAGTACCAGGGAAAGTATTTGCCGGTATGACTATTTGTGGTTACTGCATTAACGCTAAAAAAGGATATATTTATTTGCGAGGTGAATATAAATTTATGGCACCTGAGCTAAATAAATTATTAGTGGAATTTCATGAGTTGATTAAAAGTAAAGGATATGATTTTACCATTGAAATTTTCTTTGGTAGTGGAGCTTATGTTTGTGGAGAAGAAACTTCCTTGATGGAATCTATGGAAGGAAAAAGAGGTGAACCTAGAAATAAACCTCCTTTTCCTGTTGTTAAAGGATATATGGATAAACCAACCATAGTCAATAATGTGGAAACCTTTGTAAGTGTTGCCATGATTCAAAAGTATGGCGTGGATGAATTCAAAAAGTTAGGAACACAAGATTCTAGAGGTTCTAAAGTATTTTCTGTTTCGGGCGATACCCCAAAACCAGGTGTTTATGAACTGGAACTTGGCATGAAACTATCTGACTTTGTCGATGAGTATGGTGATGGTGATACTAAAGTCGTTCAGGTTGGAGGAGCATCGGGATTCTGTGTCCCCCGCAAAAAGTTCAACGAAACTATCATTGGTTTTGAAGGCGTACCTACAGGTGGTTCTATGATGCTTTTCAATAGTTCTCGTTCGATGTATAATGTACTATCCAATTATTTAGATTTTTTTACGGAAGAATCTTGTGGACAATGTACTCCTTGTAGAGTGGGTTGCCAACAATTGGTGGAAGGAATTAAAGCCATTAAGAATAGTGATAAATCGCCCGAATACCTTGATTCTTTGTTGAAATTAACTGAAACAATGAAAACAACCTCTAAATGTGGGTTGGGTCAATCTGTGGCTAACTCTTTTTCTTCTATAGTACATAACTTTAAAGAAGAAATGATTTATTAAAGATTTATTATTTAAACAATGAAATAAATATGAAAAATATGATAAATTTAAAAATAGACGGGGTCAGTGTTAGCGTAGAAAGTGGCACAACCATATTAGAGGCCACAAAAAAACTGAACATTAAAATACCTACACTTTGTCACCACCCCGATTTATGTGTAGCTGGAAATTGTAGAGTTTGTGTGGTCGAACAAAAAGGGGCCAAAACATTACCAGCGTCTTGTGCTACCCCGGCATCAGAAAACATGGAGATTTTCACCAATACACAAAAAGTAAGAACTGCCAGAAAGCATATTATTGAGTTGCTCTTGTCAGAGCATAACTCAGAATGTACTAAATGCTATAAAAATGGTAATTGCGAATTGCAAACCTTAGCATCAGATTATAAAATTACCAATGAGGTGTTTATTGATTTAGTATCGATGAAAAATTATACCATTGATGATTATTCTCCTTCAATTATTAAAGATGATAGTAAATGCATCCGTTGTCAACGATGCGTAAGAACTTGTGAAGAACTTCAATCTGTAAGTGCATTGGGGGTAGCTTATAAAGGGGAACATATGAAAATATCTACCTTTAGAGAATTTTCTATGTTTGATGTAATTTGTACTAATTGTGGTCAATGTGTCAATCGTTGTCCGGTTGGTGCATTGATTGAAAGAAACTACATTGAAGAAGTATGGAATGCCATTTATGATACTAAAAAACATGTAGTAGTTCAAACAGCACCTGCTGTACGTGTTGCTTTAGGGGAAGATCTAGGATTAGATAATGGAACCATTGTTACTGGTAAAATGGTAGCAGCATTAAGAAGACTTGGATTTGATGCTGTTCTGGATACTGACTTTTCTGCAGATTTAACTATTATGGAGGAGGGAACAGAACTTCTTACCAGACTTAAAAAAGCTATAGTCGATAAAGATGCATCTATTGCCTTGCCAATGATGACTTCTTGCTCGCCGGGTTGGATTAAGTTCATCGAACATCAATATCCTAAATTACTTCCCAACTTATCTTCTTGTAAATCTCCACAACAAATGTTTGGTGCGTTGGTGAAAACGTATTATGCGTCGAAAAGAAATATTGATCCTGCAAATATTATTTCCGTTTCAATTATGCCATGTACGGCTAAAAAGTTTGAAGCTGATAGACCGGAAATGCGTTCCAGTGGATATAAAGATGTAGATTATGTGCTTACTACAAGAGAACTTGCCGTAATGATAAAACAAGCCGGTATAGATTTTACCGTTTTACCCGATGAAAAATATGATAGCATGATGGGTGAGTCAACGGGCGCTGGAGTAATTTTTGGAGCATCAGGTGGTGTGATGGAAGCTGCTTTGCGTACTGCCTACGAACTTATCACAGGAAGAGAAGTGCCATTTAAAAACTTAGCCATAACCCCTGTAAGAGGTATGGATGGAGTGAAAGAAGCATCCATTAAAATTGAAGGGACATTGCCTGCTTGGAGTTTCTTAGAAGGAGTTACTGTTAATACGGCAATAGCACATGGTTTGGTAAATGCTAAAAAAGTCATGGACAAGGTTGCAAGCGGTGAAGCCAATTATCATTTTATAGAAATTATGGCTTGTCCTGACGGATGCCTTGGTGGAGGTGGACAACCAATTCCTACAAATGCTGAAATTCGTATGAACCGAAATAAAGCGATTTATCAAGAAGATGCTAATATGAAGCTTCGTAAATCGCATGAAAATCCGGAAGTTATTCAAATTTATAAAGAATTTTTAGGTCAACCATTAGGAGAAAAATCTCATCATTTACTTCATACTCATTATATAAAAAGGAGCTAAAGTGTACATATAAACCTGAGTTCGACGTAATTTTTCGAGTTCAGATTGATATAAAAAGCTGTTTATCAAGGCAAATTATTGAATAATAGCTCGCTATTATTCAATAATTTAACGCAGAAAAACTGTTTTTTATGCAAAGCATACTTTTCCCGCTTATAAACAGCAATCTTCAGGTTTAACTAATTAGTTTTCCGAATTTCTCTTCCTGAATTCTGAACTTTTTGGAATAATATTTAATTTTTCAGGTATTATTGTTTGTATAATATTTTGGCTTAATAGACAAAAAGTAGGCTAATAATCTCCATAACACTTATTATCATTAGCTTTGGAGCAAATAAAAGCTTATGAATAAAAAAAGTGTATAAATTGTAACGGAATAAATACAA
>JAQIBR010000154.1 GCA_027858955.1 Bacteroidales bacterium | reverse complement strand
CCTCTTTCTTTAAAATATTTTGCGGTTTTTCTGTCGTTTTTTACCTCCCTTTTTGCCCCTGTTTCTATCCCTTCCCAATCCCTTGAATATGGCTGGTGGGTGGGTGTTGATAAGTTTTTCCAATAATAGCACAATGCTGGCAAACTCTGTACTCGCTCTCAAGCGAATGAAACCCGATATTTACAAACAATAGTTCAGTAAATATCGATGATTGAATTGTCCCGATACTTTTTTTGATATGCATATCGGGACTCACACTGTAACTCCTGTATGCTTGAACCTCGCACTCAGAAAAGCATTCTTTTGTCACGATATTTGAGAGCTTCGCATCAAATATCCCGCCAAAAGCCCTAGTATATTCTGCATTTGTACCCCGGCATTTCATTTGATGCTGGCGCATCTGTATTTCATCCCGCGTTACAAATATGCGACCGCCTACGGGGTCGGCAGTAGCGATTTTGGGTCTGCTTTACGGTAATTATTGATGGTGCACTGGGGGAATGCGAAATTAATCGGTTATAGCTTTAAAACGTTTCAACGTTTCAACTTTTCAACTTTCTAACTTTCAACTTTCCGACTTTCAATTTTTTACTTTTCACTTTCAACTTTCCAACATTTGACTTTCTGCCTTTCTACTCATTCAGCCAACTTGTTTGAAGCATTACCGCATTACCACGCTCAAAGAAAATATGGAAATCTTAATAACATTCGTCCCTCTGAATAATTTAAAATAATTGCCTCTTTTTCATTCTCTTTATAATTAGTGCTTGTATTTATAAAAAAGGCATCTAAATCAGCTTTTACTTTGTCATTATTTATGTTGTATCCAGTATTGTTAATGTAGATTTGTTTTTCTGATTTCAAACAATGAAATGCATAATCACATCTATTACCCCAATAATCATATCCAAATACTCGAAAGACCCCTTCTGTCTGATCTGCATTCGAGACTAATGATAATAAGACATAGTAATGATAACATGAATTCTCTTTTTGTTCAATAAAGTTAACCCTTTCTAAAAACCTTTTTGTATCACTATTTGTCATATTAATACAACTATCATTGTTTTTTACTAAAAAAACTCTTCCATGTATTTTCTGAATATCATTTCCGATATCCCTTTCTCTTTTATAAATTTTGTTTGTGCATGAAAAGAACATTATTAAACATAAAATTAATAAACTTATAGTTCTAAGGTTTATTCTCATAATCTCGGTTTGCGTCCATTTCATTATCCATAGCTTGTTTTTCAATTTCATATATTTTCTGTCCTTTTTTATGTTCGTCGTTTGATGGAATTTGGGTGTATTCTTTTTGCAAATTTATATTATCATCATCGGCCATATGTGTTTCTTCATGTGCTCCAATTCCATGTAATTGCTGTTCTGAAAAGGCATACCCCCCTGAATCCTTAAAATTAGTAACCCCAGAATCATCCATTGCCTTCCTATAATACTCACTCGTAATTGAACCATTATCAAGTTGGCGTTCTATTTCACTTCCTTTAATTTCTTCTGTCACAACTCGATTCCCTCTAATAATAGAAACTTGATAAGTTTTATTCTCATCAATATCTTCATAACCATCAAGACTAGAGGTTACGACTAAAGAATTTGTCCAAGAATTACTCCACCAACTTTTTTGAAGTGTTACCTCATAATTGTAAAATTGAAATTCAAAATCTACTTCTTGTTCATGTTCCAAATAAGGACTATCACGAAAGTAAATTTCCATATTATCAACAGATACACCATTTTCTCTTAAAGCATTACCACTTACCAGCTTCTAACTTGTATTCTTTTGAATAATGCTTATTTCCATCGTACACAGCATTCCCAAAAGAGATTTTAAGGTAATCGTATTTTAAACTTCGGGTGTCATTCAATACCGATTGGGCTAACTGCTTGATGTAGCTATCGTATTGTTTCATATCCGTTTCAAAAAAAGTATTATCCTTTAAAATGAATATTGTGAGATAAGGCGGATACGTTATAGTAGGTAATTCTCCTTCTTGCCAGTGGTCAATTAAAAAGATATCGGTTTTAATAAGGCTGCGTGTTTTCTCTGATAAAATATTTTCATCGAGATACTTACCCTTGTGGATTATCCCGCCACCTTTCTGGTGTTCTGCCCATTCACCGCAAGGAATACCTTTACAAAAGCTTTCATAGTAATACGATGATTTGCCTACTACTTTCAAAGTTCCTGTGAACAGAGTGCTGTCCTTTTTTGAGTAAACTAATCTATCAACATAAATATCATCCTCTGAATATTTTTCACTAAACAAAAAACAACCTGAAACTATTAAGTTAATAACAAGAAAAACATACAATAGTTTTGCGCTTTTAATCATAAGCTTTATAAAAAGATTCATTAGATTAATGTTTATATCCAGATTCAATCATCGTTTGGTCTCTTTGGGGGTCACCTTGTCCTGTGTGTATTAATTGATCAAAAGAAGCACAAACTTTAAGTTTTGTTAACCCAAAACCATATGCTCTGCCCCAAGCACCAAATGAATAATTTCCATAATCGTCATAATTCATTAATCTCCCTTTATAAAAAGAATATTCTCCAATTACTACAGCTGCATAAGAGGGTATTGCCCCTATGTTATTTCTTGCTTGACTCTTTAAATCAAATTTTCTATTTGGTCCAACTAATGAAACAAACCTTCCATGCTGTCCAGCTACTCCTGCAGTTCTAAAAAACGGAAGCTGATTAACACTATTAATAACTATCCAGCGTCTACCTACTTTGGCAAAATATGGGGTATAGGAATCAACCAAATTGTCAAACTCAGCAGTCATATCCAACAAATCTTCTTCATATACTTGATCGCCAAACTTCCAGCCTTTACCTGCCAATGGATGATTATTCCGTAGTAATCGTCCAGTAACTGTTCTATTACCGTCTTTGTCCTTTTTGGATGGAATTGTATAAGTCACCTCGGTTGCATTAGCCCACGGGTTGTCTTTATCATAGTCCTCTGCTGTGGGATCAACTGTCCAAATTGCTGTTTTATCATCTTCTGGTGTAATTCCTCTATCCATAAACTCCCCATTTTCAGAATTATATAAAGATGAGTCTGCTCCCATAACATCAGTAAACCAAATCGGATTATTTGCAAACGTTGCATAAGGGCTTTCATGGTGTTTAATTACCGGATCAACATTCCAACGTCTGCCAATCCTTGTATCATACTCCCAAAACGCAGCGGTGTAATGTGTTCCAGAGTTACCAGTTATTTCATCGTCCTTTTCTTGCCCGCCGAACCCAAACCTGTACACCTGCTTTATGTTTTCTTGCGTTTGCATCAAAAAGTTGAGGGTTTACTCGTCGTAGTCGTATTAATCCTTTATCAAACCGTTACTGTATGCAAAGCGGATAAGCCCAATGGAGTTTTTGGAGCCGAGTTTTTGCAGTAAATTTCTGCGGTGTGTATCAACTGTTCTGCGGCTGATAAATAGTTTTTCGGCAATTTCAACATTCGTGAGTTCCTGTGCAATGAGTTTTAAAATTTCAATTTCGCGCTTTGTGAGTTGCTCCAAAAGCTTGGGATTATTTGATGTCGATTTCGATTTGTCATCACGTTTATTCATGTGTTTATTCATCACAACATCCGTGACTTCAGGGGAAAAATACGGTTTTCCGTCGGCAACTGTTTTTATGGCTTTCAGCAATTCAGCTCCACCGGTGTTTTTCAAAATGTATCCGGCGGCTCCCAGTTTCAACATCTCCTGAATGTAATCAAAATCATTATTCATGCTTAAGGTTAAAATCCGCATCTCAGGATATTTTTCCATAACCATTTTCCCGGCTTCAATTCCGTTAATATTTGGCATCATGATATCCAATAAAATCACATCTACTTTTTCGCTTGCCAAGAAACCCATGACTTCTGAGCCATCAGTGCATTCGCCGCTTAATTTAATGTCTTTACTGAAGTTTCGCACCTAATAAAACCAATACTTTCAGGAGGAATAAAATAAAAAAAAGTAGCATACAAATCTTGCATAAGTGCTTGATTTACTGTATTTTTATAGTACCAACAACAA
>JAQIBR010000133.1 GCA_027858955.1 Bacteroidales bacterium | reverse complement strand
TAATTCAAAAGTACACAATTCTGAATAAACCCGATGCACGGGAAGACCCATAACATTGAAATAAGAGCCTTTAATTTTTTCAATTCCAATTTTCCCGATCCATTCCTGAATTCCATACGCACCCGCTTTATCAAAAGGCTTATATTTGCTTATATAATAATTGATTTCATCTTCGCTTAACACTTTGAAATATACTTTTGTTTCAGAGTAAAACGACTTAGTTTTCTTTTTTGAACGAAGGGTTACCGCAGTAATTACTTCATGACATTTTCCGGATAAAAGTTGAAGCATATCAAAAGCTCCATTCTCATTTAAAGGTTTTGCTAAGAGCTTATCTTCCAAACTAACAATAGTATCGGCAGTTATTAATACACTGTTCTCATTTAATGCAGAATCTGAAAAAGCTTTTGCTTTTAATTCGCTTAAATAAATAGCAGTTTCAAGAGCAGTTAGATGCTTAGGAGAAATTTCATCAACTGGTACAGTAATAATTCTAAACTTCAAACCTATATCTTCTAGCAATTGCTTTCGTCGGGGCGATTGAGATCCGAGAATTATATCTGTATTTTCAAAACATTCGTGCATTAATTAAATTTTTAAGTGAAAAGGAAACGCCATTAATTTATATATTGATTGTGGTTTTTTGAAAAGAACTTATTACCAGTGAAAAGCTTCGCCATCCATCCATTTACCTTGTACTTTCATAACCTGTTGAACAATATCGCGAACAGCACCTTTTCCACCTACTTTATGCGAAATATAATCGGAAATACTTTTAATTTCTTCCACAGCATCTTCCGGGCAAGTAGCTACTCCGACTTCCTGCATAATATGATAATCAGGAATATCATCGCCCATATATAAAACTTGTTCTTTTAAAAGATTTTTTTCCTTCATATACTTGTGGAAAATTTCCATTTTGTTTTTCACGCCAAGATGCACATCTTGAATATTTAATGCTTCAAGACGCTTGGTCATGCTTTCCGATTTACCACCTGAAATAATAGCAACATTATAACCCTTTTTAACTGCAAGCTGAAGTGCATATCCATCTTTTACATTTGCTGTACGCATCATTTCGCCATCGGCAGAAGGATAAACAGTTCCATCGGTTAAAACACCGTCGTAGTCGAAAATAAAAGTTGTGATATGCTTAAGTTTTTCTTTATAATTCATTTATACGGATTTTAATTTTTTTATTTGATCGCTTATTAAGCGATAAATATTTTGATATTCAGGATGATTCTCTAACATTTTTAAATGCTTATTCAATATTTTTTTATTATTCCTGATTGCAGGTCCTGTCTGAGCTTCCAGTGGTGATATTTCATTTAATTTTGCAGTCGTTTCTATTATAAGTGGTTTAAGTAGCTCGAAATCTAAATTATTTTCTTTGAGCAACTCTTCTGCTATATGAAACATAAAATTTGAGAAATTACACGCAAAAACTGCAGCAAGATGTAACTGTTTGCGCTGTACGGAATCAGCTATTTTTACATTATTACTGATTTTTGCGCCCAACACCATTAGTTCTTCAAGAATTTGATTATCCTTGCTTTCGATAAGAATCGGTACCGTGGAAAAATCTATTTGTCTTGATTTAGAGAATGTTTGCAAAGGATAAAAAACGGCACTTCTGCTAACATTTTCTGGAAAAACATCTAGACCAACACTCCCAGAAGTGTGCATCAAAATTCCCTCAATAATCTCTAGCTCTTTAATTAAAACAGGCAAAGCCGATTCGTTTACAGCCAAAAGATACGCATCAGCATCGGTTGGAATTTCAGCGACAGATTTAAAAACATTTACGTTAATCTTTTCTGCAAGAATTTTAGCGTTTTCAGTGGTCTTACTGTAAACCCCCCAAATATCAAGTCCCACGTCTTTAAAAGCCTCAGCCATAAGAGAAGCTACATTCCCCGATCCGATAAGTACAAGACTTTGAATAGACTTCATCCCTTAGTTTTTTACAAAAATAAGCGAATTCCGGCGATTGTTTTTACAAAATATTTTTAGCATTGGGTTTTAGCTAAAATTTAAATAATTTTGACTGCTAAATAAGAGAATATGACAAGAGAAAAAATCGCCATCATTGGTGGATCAGGACTGGAAAAACTGGAACTCCAAAAAGATGCAGAAATTATTAACTTGGAAACACCTTATGGAAAAACTTCTTCTCCAATTTTTAAATCTACATTTCCTAATTTAGATGTTCATTTTCTTTCTCGCCATGGATTAAAGCACCAATATTCGCCAACAAAAGTCAACAATAGAGCTAATATTTGGGCTCTGAAAGAATTGGATTGTACCAAAATAATCGCAACAACAGCTGTAGGCAGTTTACGCGAAGAAATTAAACCAGGGCATTTAGTATTTCCTGATCAATTTATTGATTTTACACGATTTAGAGACATTACTTTTTTCGATGATTTTAAAGATGGAGAAGTTAAACATACAGCAATGGCTGATCCTTTTGACTCAAAAATAAGAGAAGAATTAGCCGTCATTTGTAAAAGTTTGGCATACGATTATCATTCCAAAGGAACGGTTTTAACTATAGAAGGCCCGCGCTTTTCAACACGTGTAGAAAGTCATATGTTTCGTGCTTGGGGAGCCGATTTAATAAATATGAGTACAGCTCCTGAAGCTGCCCTAGCAAACGAATTGGAAATTCCTTATGCTGCCATTGCTATGAGTACAGATTACGACTGCTGGAAAAGCGATATAGAAGCAGTAAGTATGGAAGCTATTTTTAAGGTTTTTAAAGCGAATGCTGAGAAGGTAGTACAACTCCTGAAAAGCTATTTTGATAACTATACAATATAAGGTATTCTGCTTTTTTCTTTATCAATATTTAATCTTACCTTTGGATGATACCATTTTGTACCTATAATTTACAAAATTGCAATTAGTTTAATGAACATCTAAATTGTTGATAAACACAGATATAAATCATGTCTGATAAATTCCAAAATAAGTACCGAATATCATCCGCCCGATTACAAAATTGGGATTATGGATGGAATGCTGCATATTTTGTTACAATTTGCACACATAATAGGGAATATATTTTGGGGGAGATTGATAATGGAAAAATGATTTTATCGGAAATCGGAAAAATTGCCCAACAATATTGGAATGAAATACCTGCACATTTTCCATTTGTCGAATTGGATTCATTTGTAGTAATGCCCAATCATGTGCATGGAATAATAATTATTAATAAAACGGATAATGTGATAGTCGAGACGCAAAATTTTGCGTCTCGACAATCCGATCACCCAAAAAATAAATTCGGGCCACAATCGCAAAATTTGGCATCCATAATTCGCGGATATAAATCAGGTGTAAAAAAATATGCCACAATAAATAAAATTGATTTCACATGGCAGCCACGATTTTACGATCACATCATTCGCAACGACAAATCATATCACAACATTGCGAATTATATTATCAATAATCCATTGAATTGGAAGGGAGATGAATTTTCGGGGGGATAATAGAGACGCAAAATTTTGCGTCTCAACGTATTGCGTCTCAACGTATTGCGTCTCAACGTATTGCGTCTCAACGTATTGCGTCTCAGCGTATCAGGTATCAAAAAACAGCCCATCCGCCAAAGGCAAATGGGCTGTTAAAATATTATAAACCACTATTATTTCACGTATTTAAAAGATTTACCAAGATATCTTGCAGATGATCCTAGTATTTCTTCAATACGTAATAATTGATTGTATTTTGCAATTCTATCAGTACGACTTGCAGAACCCGTTTTAATTTGTCCGGTATTTAAAGCTACAGCTAAATCGGCAATTGTAGTGTCTTCTGTTTCACCAGAGCGGTGACTGATAACCGCAGTATACGAATTATCTTTTGCCATATTAACCGCATTAATCGTTTCGGTTAAAGTTCCAATCTGATTCACTTTAATTAAAATAGAATTTGCAATATCCATTGAAATACCTTTGGCCAAACGCTCAGTGTTTGTTACAAACAAATCATCTCCAACCAATTGAATACGATCACCCATTTTTTTTGTCATCAATTTCCAACCGTCCCAATCGTCTTCGCTCATTCCATCTTCGATAGAGATAATTGGATATTTCTTAGCCCAACCGTCCCAAAAATCAACCATTTCAGCAGGAGATAATTTATCACCAGTCGACCATTTTAAATGGTATTTATTCTCTTCTGGAAGATAATATTCAGCAGATGCAGGATCAAGAGCCAGATAGATATCTTCGCCAGGTCGGTATCCTGCTTTTTCAATAGCTTGCAAGATTACTTGTATAGCTTCTTCGTTCGATTTAAGGTTTGGAGCAAATCCACCTTCGTCACCAACATTAGTAGAATGACCCATTTTTTTAAGTACTGCTTTCAGGTTATGGAAAACTTCAGCACCCATACGCAAAGCTTGCGAAAAGCTTTCTGCACCTACAGGCATAATCATAAACTCTTGAAAGTCGATGCTATTATCGGCATGCGATCCGCCATTAATGATATTCATCATTGGTATAGGCAATGTATTTGCATTTACTCCACCAATGTAGCGATAAAGATATTGTCCGGTTTCTTGTGCGGCTGCATTTGCTACGGCAAGAGAAACACCCAAAATAGCATTTGCTCCAATTTTAGATTTATTTGGAGTGCCATCTATTTCGATCATAGTTGTATCAATTTCAACCTGATCTGAAACAAAAAAGCCTTTAAGCTCATCATTTAAAATGCTATTTACATTCTGCACAGCTTGCAAAACACCTTTTCCTAAATAACGTGATTTATCTCCATCGCGTAATTCAACAGCTTCATGAACACCAGTTGATGCTCCTGAAGGAACAGCTGCTCTTCCTATTATGCCATTGCTTGTAAATACTTCCACCTCAACGGTTGGATTTCCTCTTGAATCGAGAATTTCTCGTGCATGTATATTTGTTATTGCACCCATAATATTATTTTTTTTTATTAAATATATATGATATTAAAATATAGTTTTCGCTGTAAAGGTACGGATTTTTACAAAAAAAAGGGATGCACAAAAAGTCCATCCCTTAATTTTTTTTGATTGAAGAATACTATTTTTTTTCTTCAGTTTCTTCGTCAGAAGACTTCTCGTCAGCTACATCTTCAACTTTTGTTTCTTCTACAGAATCAACAACTGTTTCTTCAACTTCAGCAGATGTTTCTTCAACCACCTGTGCTTCTTCTGCAACTTCAGCAACTGGCGCAGCAACAGCTGTTTCAGCTTTTTTTCCACCACGACGGCTACGACGTGTTGTTTTTTCTGCTTGCTTGCTATCTGCTTTCTGACTAAGCATATGCTCATTAAAATCAACGAGTTCAATCATACACATTTCAGCATTATCACCTAAGCGGATTCCAAGCTTAATAATACGTGTATATCCACCCGGACGATTGGCAGCTTTTTCAGAAATAACGCCAAACAATTCGCTTACTGCTTCCTTGCTTTGTAAAACACTGAACACCATACGACGCTGGTGTGTTGTATCCGACTTCGACTTTGTTACTAATGGCTCAAAATAAACGCGCAATGCTTTTGCTTTGGCCAATGTAGTTTTAATTCTCTTATGTATAATCAAAGAAGTTGCCATATTTGAAAGCATCGCTTTTCTATGGGATGACGTTCTTCCTAAATGATTAAATTTCTTACCGTGTCTCATTCTATTAATCCTTATCCAATTTATATTTAGAGATATTCATTCCGAATTCAAGGCTCTTAGCTTTTACTAAGTCTTCTAATTCGGTTAACGATTTCCGACCAAAGTTTCTGAACTTCAATAAATCGTTTTTGTTAAATGCCACTAGTTCTCCTAGCGTATCAACGTCTGCTGCTTTCAAACAATTTAATGCACGAACGGATAAATCCATATCAATTAGCTTTGTTTTAAGCAATTGACGTACATGTAAAGTGTTTTCATCAAACTCTTCAGAAACTGATTTTTCTTCAGTTTCCAATGTTATTTTCTCATCGGAAAATAACATAAAGTGATGGATTAAAATTTTAGCAGCTTCTTGTAAAGCATCTTTCGGTGAAATAGAGCCATCGCCTTCTAATTCAATTACCAATTTTTCATAATCGGTTTTTTGCTCAACACGATAATTTTCCATGTGATAATTCACATTTTTAATTGGCGTGTGAATTGAGTCGATTGCAATAGTACCGATAGGTTTATTTTCATTTTTGTTTTCTTCAGCTGGAACATATCCTCTACCCTTTTCAACGGTAAGTTCGATGTTCATTTTTACTGAAGATTCCATATTACAAATTACCACTTCGGGATTTAACACTTGGAAAATGGATAAATATTTATTGATATCTCCTGCTTTGAATTGCTCTTGACCACCGATTACCATATTCACTTTTTCTGTTGTTTCAGTTTCGATTTGTTGTTTAAATCGAACTTTTTTCAAAGCTAAAATGATATCAGTTACATCTTCTACCACACCTTCGATAGAAGAAAACTCATGATCAACATTATCAATACGAATATTGGTAATTGCAAAACCTTCAAGAGATGATAATAAAATTCGCCTCAATGCATTACCGATAGTAATTCCAAATCCAGGCTCTAGAGGACGAAATTCAAATTTACCTCTGTACTCATCGGCTTGAATCATTATTACTTTATCAGGTTTTTGGAATGCTAAAATAGCCATATAAATTCCTCTCTTCTTGTTAATTTTTTTTATTTATTATTTCGAATAAAGTTCAACGATCAACTGTTCGTTAATCTTTTCTGGTATATCAGAACGCTCAGGATAGCTAATAAATTTACCAGTTAAGGTATCGTTATCCCATTCTAACCAAGAATAGTTCATTCGCGAAGCGAGTGAGTCGGAAACTACTTCCAACGATTTTGATCTTTCTCTAATGCCAACAACATCTCCTGGGCGAAGGCTGTAGGAAGGAATATTAACTATATCACCATTTACAGTAATGTGTCGGTGAGAAACCAATTGACGAGCACCTGCTCGTGAAGGAGCGAATCCTAGACGAAAAACAGTATTGTCTATACGAGCTTCGATAAGCTGTAGCAATATCTCACCAGTAATACCTTGTTTTCCTGCTGCTTTTTTAAACAGGTTTCTAAATTGTTTTTCCAAAACGCCATAGGTAAACTTGGCTTTTTGTTTTTCTTTTAATTGAACGCCGTATTCAGAGACTTTACCTCTTCTTCGGCTGTTTCCATGCTGTCCGGGAGGATAATTTTTCTTCTCATAGGACTTGTCAGGCCCAAAAATTGGGTCATTGAACCTGCGTGCAATTTTGGTCTTTGGACCAATGTATCTTGCCATATTAATTACTTTTTAATGTCCAGCTAAAAAATTATCAGTAAAGCTGCACAAATTTAACAATTTGTTTTTATCAAAAACTTATACTCTTCTTCTTTTAGGAGGCCTGCAACCATTGTGTGGCAATGGTGTTACATCCTTAATTTCAGTTACTTCAATACCCGCAGTATGAATGGTACGGATAGCACTATCGCGACCGGCACCTGGGCCTTTAACATATACTTTTACTTTCCTTAAACCAAGGTCGAATGCTACTTTTGAGCAATCTGTTGCAGCAAGTTGAGCAGCATAGGGAGTATTTTTCTTACTTCCTCTAAAACCCATCTTTCCGGCAGAAGCCCAAGAAATAACCTGACCATTATTATTTGTTAAAGAAATAATAATGTTATTGAAAGAGGCATTAACAAATGCTTTTCCAGTAGGCTCAATTTTAACTACGCGTTTTTTAGCGCCTTTTTTTGTATTCTTTGCCATATTTTAAAATTCTAATCAATTAAGATTTAGCTAACACTAAATATTATTTAACAACCTTTTTCTTGCCAGCAACTGTCTTCTTACGACCTTTACGGGTTCTAGCGTTGTTTTTAGTCGATTGACCTCTTAAAGGCAATCCGCTACGATGACGAATTCCACGGAAACTACCAATGTCCATCAAGCGTTTGATGTTCATTTGAGTTTCGGAACGAAGTTCACCTTCAACACGTATACTCGCTCCAATAATGGAACGGATATTTTGTTGTTCATCATCATCCCAATCTTGGACTTTTTTGGACCAATCAACATTGGCTTCCGTTAGAATTTGTTGTGCTCTACTTCTACCTATTCCATAGATATAGGTTAGCCCAATCTCTCCTCTTTTTTGTTTTGGTAAATCAATACCTGCAATCCTAGCCATATAATCTTATATTATAAATTAACTATCCTTGACGTTGTTTAAACTTAGGATTCTTTTTATTAATTACGTATAGAGTCCCTTTTCTGCGAACTATTTTGCATTCAGGGGATCTCTTTTTAATTGATGCTCTAGTTTTCATCGTTTTCTATTTATATCTAAATGTTATTCTTCCTTTTGATAAGTCGTAAGGCGACATTTCAACTTTTACTCGGTCTCCAGGTAAGATTTTGATATAATGCATTCTCATTTTACCTGAAATATGAGCAGTAATTTGATGTCCATTTGTGAACTCAACACGGAACATAGCATTGCCTAAGCTTTCTATTACTGTTCCATCTTGTTCTATTGACATTTGTTTAGCCATACTTCTTTTTCTATTGTTGTTTTTTTAATACTTCTTCAATATAATTGAATGTAGATAAAACATCTGCTTTGCCTTTTCTAATTGCAATATCGTGTTCAAAATGTGCAGTCGGCAAACCATCAATTGTTCTGATAGTCCAACCGTCAGTATCTTGTTTAATATTGTAATCGCCAAGTGTAACCATAGGTTCAATAGCTAATACCATTCCTTCTTTTAATTTAGCGCCGGTTCCCCGACGACCAAAATTAGGAACTTCAGGTTTCTCGTGCAAATTTCTTCCAAGTCCGTGACCCACTAAATCGCGAACGATTCCGTAGCCATAACTTTCACAATAATTTTGCACTGCATAACCTATATCGCCAACTCTTCTGCCAACTACAGCTTGTTCAATAGCAAAGTAAAGAGATTCTTTAGTTCGCTGCAGCAATAATTTAATATCATCACTAACATTTCCTATTGCGAAAGTATAAGCAGAATCGCCATAAAAGCCATTTTTGTATGTTCCACAATCTATTGAAACTACATCGCCATCTTTAACAATTCTTTCGCCTGGAATACCATGAACAACTTCATCATTTATGGAAATACATAAAGTGCCAGGAAATCCGCCATATCCTTTAAATCCAGGAATTGCTCCGTTATCACGAATAAAGCTTTCTGCCAATTCGTCTAAAGCTCTAGTACTAACACCGGGCTTTAGAATCTTAGCAACTTCAGCTAATGTTTTACCAACAAGTAAAGAACTTTCTCTAAGCAGTTCAATTTCTGCTTCAGTTTTATATTGTATAGAATCTTTGGACATTCTAATTACATGCCTGAGGCAGTCCGTCCTTTAATTCTACCTGATTTTGTTAATCCGTCATAATGACGCATCAATAAATGACTCTCAACTTGTTGAAGTGTATCTAATACAACTCCTACCATAATTAAAAGTGATGTTCCTCCAAAGAAATTAGCAAATGACTGATTTACACCAATAATTGAAACAAATGCAGGCATAATAGCCACAAATGCTAAGAAGATTGAACCGGGCAATGTGATTTTAGACATTACATCATCTAAGAACTCAGCCGTTCTCTTACCGGGTTTTACACCAGGAATAAATCCGCCGTTTTTCTTCATATCTTCAGCCATCTGATTAGGATTAATCGTAACCGCAGTATAGAAATATGTAAAGATGATAATCATAATGGCAAAAACCATATTATACCAAAAACCATTTATATTAGAAAATGTAGAGGCAAATCCCGACATCATTTCAGACTCTGCAAAACCAGCCAAAGTTATTGGTAGGAACATAATTGCTTGAGCGAAAATGATAGGCATTACACCGGCAGCATTTACCTTTAAAGGAATATACTGGCGAACTCCACCATATTGTTTATTACCAACAATTCGCTTGGCATATTGAACAGGAACTCGTCGAGTTCCCTGAACTAGTAGAATAGTTAATAGAATAACTAAAACTAAAAAGGCGATTTCTAAAATAAAGATAACTAATCCTCCACCTTGCTCTTCCATACGGGAAGCAAATTCACCGAATAAAGCAAAAGGTAAATTGGCAATAATACCAATCATAATGATAAGTGAAATACCGTTCCCGATTCCCTTATCAGTAATCCTTTCACCTAACCACATTACAAACATAGTTCCGGCAACCAAAATAATGATTGATGATACCCAGAAAAAGGTTGTTGGAGATGTAACTCCCGGATCGAAAGGGCTAATGGCCTGTGCAGGAAGTTGATTAACAAGATTTGCAATATAACTAGGTGCCTGAAAACCTGTAATGGCAACAGTCAAATAGCGAGTAATCTGATTGATTTTGTTTCTTCCGCTTTCTCCTTCTTTCTGTAATTTTTGGAAATAAGGAATAGCCATACCCAGCAACTGGATAACAATAGATGCTGAAATATAAGGCATAATTCCCAATGCAAAAATAGATGCATTAGAGAAGGCACCTCCAGAGAACATGTTTAACAAACCTAATAAACCACCACTAGTTTGGTTTTTCAAGTTTGCTAATTCACTTGGATCTACTCCAGGAAGTACGACATATGAACCTAAACGATAAATAAGAATAATACCAATAGTATATAGAATCCTCCTACGAAGTTCGTCTATCTTTGAAATATTCCTAATAGTCTCGATTAATTTTTTCATGAATATTAGTTTTGGATAGTGTTGGCAGTTCCGCCTTTTTCTTCAATAGCTTTTTGAGCTGTTTTGGTATATGCGTGAGCTGTAACTTCAACTTTTGCAGTTAACTCGCCCCTGCCTAAAATTTTAATCCTATCGTTTTTATTTACTAATCCGATTTCCATTAACACTTCCTGGGTAAAAGTAGTAATGCCTTTTTCAGTAGCATATTTCTCTAAAACATCAAGATTAATACCTTGATATTCAATGCGATTAATATTTCTAAATCCAAATTTAGGAACGCGACGGAACAAAGGCATTTGACCACCTTCGAAACCTGATTTGCTCTTATATCCTGAACGTGACTTAGCTCCTTTATGACCGCGAGTAGCTGTACCACCACGGGTTGATCCTTGACCACGGCCAATTCTTTTTCTATCTTTTGTTGAACCTTCTGCAGGTTTTAAATTACTTAAATCCATTATATATGATTTTAAATTTCTTCGACTAAAAGCAAATGCTTTATTTTATTTATCATACCCTCTACTTGAGGTGTAAGGACAACTTCTCTAACCTGATTCATTTTGGTAAATCCAAGTGCATCCAAGGTTCTTTTCTGACGTTCAGGACGACCAATTCTGCTTCGTACCTGAGTTATTTTAGCTTTTTTATATTCCATAGCAATGCGATCCTTATCCGTTAAATACTGTATTTAAATCAACACCTCGCAATTGAGCAATAGTTTTAGCATCGCGCAGAAGGCTTAAAGCATTAATCGTTGCTTTAACTACTGAGTGAGGATTAGAAGAACCTTTAGATTTCGCTAAAACGTCTTTTACTCCAACACTTTCTAAAACTGCACGCATAGCACCACCAGCAATTACTCCAGTACCTGCAGAGGCGGGTTTTATAAATACACGAGCTCCACTATATTTGGCAGATTGCTCGTGAGGTAAAGTGCCGTTTAATACAGGAACTTTAATTAGATTTTTCTTAGCGTCATCTATGCCTTTAGCAATAGCGGAAGTTACTTCGTTTGCTTTACCTAGACCATGACCAACAACTCCATTTTCATTTCCAACTACAACAACAGCGGAGAAACTAAATGTTCTACCACCTTTGGTAACCTTAACTACCCGTTGTATGCTCACAACTTTATCTTTAAATTCGATTTCGCTGGATTTAACTCTTTTTACATTTGCGTTCGCCATCTTCTTTTATAGTTTAAGGCCGCCTTCTCTGGCAGCGTCAGCCAATGATTTAACTCTACCATGGTACAAATAGCCGTTTCTATCGAAAACAACTTCTTCAATACCTGCTTCTTTAGCTTTACTGGCAATTAATTTACCAACTAGAGCAGCTTTTTCAATTTTAGTCGCTTTTTGTGTTGCTATTTGCTCTTCGCGAGAAGAAGCAGCTACAAGAGTGTGTCCACTTTTATCATCGACCAACTGAACATAAATTTGCTTATTACTTCTAAATACAGACATTCTAGGACGATCAGTAGCTCCATTTATTTTCTTTCTGATCCGCCTTTTAATTTTAAGTCTGCGATACTCTTTTCTGTTCTTTACTTTCATTTCTAAAGACATTCATAAACCTGGCTAAACACCAGGCAAGATTAATACTTATTTTGCGGCTGTTTTTCCAGCTTTCTTTCTTAGAATTTCGCCTTCGAATTTTACTCCTTTTCCTTTAAAAGGTTCAGGTTTGCGTAGGCTTCTAATTTTTGCGGCTACTTGACCTAAAAGTTGTTTATCATGGCTACGCATAATAAGCTTAGGGTTTTTACCTCTTTCAACAACAGCTTCAGCTATAACCTCTGGTGGAAGACTAAATAAAATATGATGTGAATATCCTAAAGCCATATCTAAAACTTGACCTTGGACATCTACTTTATAACCAACACCAACAAATTCCTGTACGGTTTTAAAGCCTTCTGAAACACCTTGAACCATATTGGAAATAAGTGAACGATAAAGGCCATGCTTTGAGCGCACATCTTTGCTTTCATTACTGCGATCGACATTTATTTCACTGTCTTCAACTGTAACTGTAATATTTGGATCAATTTGCTGTTGCAATTCTCCTAATTTTCCTTTTACGGTAACCAAATTGGCTTTATCAACCGCAACGGTAACTCCCGCAGGAATAGTAATCGCTAATTTTCCGATTCTTGACATATCGTTTTCTCCTAAATTAACTTACGTGACACAATACTTCTCCGCCAATGTTATGCTTGCTAGCTTCTTTATCAGTCATTACTCCTTGCGAAGTAGAAATGATAGCGACTCCAAGACCGTTCAAAACACGAGGTAATTCTCTGCTATTAACATACTTTCTCAAACCAGGCGTACTAATTCTCTGAATCTTATTGATTGCATTGACTTTAGAAACCGGGTGGTATTTAAGTGCAATTTTAATGCTACTGTCAATAGTACCTTCGTTTTCGAACTTGTACTGAAGGATGTATCCTTTTTCAAACAAAATCTTAGTAATTGCCTTTTTAAGGTTTGAGCTGGGAATTTCAACAATTCTGTGCCCTGCACTAACGGCATTTCTAATTCTTGTTAAATAATCTGCAATTGGATCTGTACTCATTTTATCCTCTTTCTAAATTTTCTAAATATTTATAGACTACCAGCTAGCCTTCTTAATTCCAGGGATTAGACCATTGCTGGCCAATTCGCGGAAGTTTATACGAGAAACACCAAACTGACGCATATATCCTTTTGGACGACCCGTTAATTTACAGCGATTGTGTAAACGTACAGCTGCGGAGTTTTTGGGTAGTTTCTGTAAACCGACATTATCACCGGCTGCTTTTAATTCAGCTCTTTTGGCAGCATATTTATCAACGAGTTTTTGTCTTTTGACTTCTCTCGCCTTCATTGATTCTTTAGCCATATCCTATTTATTTTTTAATATTTTTAAATGGAAACCCAAATTCTTTGAGCAATGCATAGCATTCTTTATCGGTTTTGGCTGTAGTAACAATAGTAACATTCATACCATTGATTTTAGCAACTTTATCGATGTCAATTTCAGGGAAAATGATTTGTTCAGTTACTCCAAATGTGAAGTTTCCACGGCCATCAAAACCTTTTTCGTTGATACCACGGAAGTCACGTACACGAGGAATTGAAACAGCAATTAAGCGATCCAAAAACTCGAACATATTATTTCTTCTCAAAGTAACACGAACACCGATAGGAACATCTTTTCTTAACTTAAAGTTAGAAATATCACGCTTTGAACGTGTAATAACTGATTTCTGACCTGAAATGGATGTCATTTCCTCAGCACCGAGATCAACACGTTTTTTATCGGCTACACCATCACCTAATCCTTGATTGAGTGAAATTTTTACAATCTTAGGCACTTCCATACTGCTTTTATAGTTGAACTGCTCTTTTAAAGCAGGTACAACTTTATTGAAGTATTTATCTCTTAATCTTGGTGAATAATCCATTATTTAATTACCTCCCCTGATTTTTTAGAAACTCGAATCGACTTTCCTGTTTTTTCATCTTTATTAATCACGATCTTACTAGCTACGCCTTTTGCATCAACGAGCATTAAGTTAGATAAGTGAATAGAAGCTTCTTGTTTAATGATACCCCCTTGCGGATGAATGGCATTAGGCTTGGTGTGCTTAGAAACCAAATTGGTTCCTTCCACAATAGCGCGGCCTTTCTCAGCATCAACTTTTAAAACTCTTCCGGTTTTTCCATTGTCTTCCCCGTTAAGAACTTTAACTGTATCTCCTTTTTTAATACGAATTTTCGCTTTCATAAACTTATTCATTAGTTCTTACAACACCTCGGGCGCTAAAGACACAATTTTCATAAAACTTTTTTCCCTGAGTTCTCTGGCAACAGGGCCAAAGATACGGGTGCCCGACATTTCGCCGGTAGGATTTAAAAGAACGACAGCATTATCGTCAAAGCGAATATAAGATCCGTCTGCACGTCTTATTTCTTTTTTGGTTCTAATAACTACTCCTGTAACCACGGTACCTTTCTTAATATTGCCGGAAGGAATGGCACTTTTAACGGTGACAACAACTTTATCGCCAATAGAGGCATAACGTTTTCCGGTTCCACCAAGAACACGAATGACCAGGACTTCTTTTGCGCCGCTATTATCGGCTACTCCACATCTACTTTCTTGTTGTAACATGATTATTTAGCTCTTTCTAAAATTTCTACTAATCTCCAACGTTTACTTTTACTCAAAGGCCGTATTTCAGCAATTTTTACAGTATCGCCGATATTACAATCGTTATTCTCATCGTGTGCTATAAACTTCTTGGTTCTTTTTACGAATTTACCGTAAATAGCGTGTTTCTCTTTACGTTCGACAACAACCGTAATGGATTTTTCCATTTTATTGCTCACAACAAGACCTGTTCTTTCTTTTCTCAGATTTCTTTCCATCTTCTTGTATTATTTAGATTGTTCAGCAATTCCTCTGCTGCGAATTTCTGTTAAGAGTCTGGCTACTACTGCTCTCATTTCCTTTAACACATTTGTATTTTCCAAAGGTGATACGGCATGATTCAATTTCGCTTTTGAAAGCTGAGCTCGAGCATCTTCCAATCTCTCATGAATATCTTTTATTGATAATTCTATTATCTCCGAATTTTTCATATTTTCAAATTTTATGCTTCTGCGTAATCCCTTCTGACAATAAATCTACATCCAATTGGAAGTTTTTGCGAACCTAATCGCATAGCTTCTTTGGCTATTTCTAAACTTACTCCTTCGGATTCAAATATGATTCTTCCTGGTGAAACACGTGCTACAAATGATTCAGGAGCACCTTTACCTTTACCCATACGAACTTCGGCTGGTTTTTTAGTAAGGGGTTTATCGGGGAAAACACGAATCCACAACTGACCTTGACGCTTCATTCTACGTGTAATGGCCTGACGAGCAGCTTCTATTTGTCTCCCTGTTAACCAAGTTTCTTCCAATGCTTTAATACCAAAAGATCCAAATGCAAGTTTATTTCCGCGTTCGGAATTCCCCTTCATTTTTCCTTTTTGTTGCTTTCTAAACTTTGTTTTCTTGGGTTGTAACATTTTTATTAATCTTAAATGTTAATATTATTTTCTTCTTCTCGGATGTTGTGGGTGTTTTCCACCGCCTTTACCTTCGCTTTTAACA
Source organism: Bacteroidales bacterium (assembly GCA_027858955.1). GTDB lineage: Bacteria > Bacteroidota > Bacteroidia > Bacteroidales > UBA12170 > UBA12170. Next base: position 12,515 of record JAQIBR010000133.1, on the reverse strand, counting down.
GTCGTAGGTACCAAATCTGGCTTGCCATAGATTTCACCTTTGCAAATCCAAACTTTAATACCAATTCTACCATAAGTGGTATGTGCTTCAGCCAAAGAGTAATCAATGTCGGCACGTATTGTATGCAAAGGGATTCTACCTTCTTTATACATTTCAGAACGAGCCATTTCAGCACCTCCAACACGACCAGAAATCAAGATTTTGATTCCTTCAGCACCAACACGCATAGTAGAAGCAATAGATGTTTTAATAGCTCTACGGAATGATATACGCCCTTCAATTTGGTTAGCAACATTACGTGCAACCAAATTAGCATCAAGTTCAGGGCGTTTAATCTCAGAGATATTTATCTGTACTTCCTTACTGGTAAGTTTCTTCAACTCCTCTTTCAACTTATCTACTTCTTGTCCCCCTTTTCCAATGATAATTCCCGGACGAGCAGTATGAATATTTACAGTAACTAATTTAAGTGTTCTCTCAATAACAATTTTTGAAACACTAGCTTTAGATAAACGTGCAGACAAATACTTTCTGATCTTATTATCTTCGACAAGTTTTTCTTCAAAACTTTTTCCACCATACCAATTAGATTCCCATCCTCTGATGATTCCTAATCTTAATCCGATTGGATTCGTTTTTTGTCCCATTTATCTAAATTTGTTTGTCTAAATTAGTTTCTTCAATAATTGTGCGGCTATCCACTGTAAGTGTAACGTGATTTGAACGCTTACGAATTCGATGCGCACGTCCTTGAGGTGCCGGCTGAATGCGTTTCATCATTCTTGCACTATCAACAAAAACATCTTTAATGTAAAGATTTGCATCTTCCATACGCTGACCTTCGTTTTTAGTTTGCCAATTAGCAACTGCCGACAAAACCAATTTGTATAATTTATTTGACGCCTCTTTTGGAGAGTGCTTCAAAACATACAATGATTTTTCAACTGCTTCGCCTCTAACTAAATCTGCAACTAATCTCATTTTTCGGGGAGATGTAGGGCAGTTATTTAATTTCGCAAAAGCAAGTGCCTTTTTAGACTCCTTAACTTTTTCTGCGGTATTATGTTTTCTAGCTCCCATAGCTTAAATCTTCTTTATTTTTTACCTTTATTTTTACTTCCGGCGTGTCCTCTAAAGATACGTGTTGGTGCAAATTCGCCTAATTTGTGACCTACCATATTTTCGGTAACATAAACTGGAATAAACTTGTTTCCATTATGAACTGCAATTGTTTGGCCTACAAAATCAGGAGAAATCATTGAAGATCTAGACCAGGTTTTAATAACGGTCTTTTTTTTAGCTTCAGCATTATCCAACACTCTTTTTTCGAGTTTGTAATGTATAAAAGGTCCTTTTTTTAATGAACGACTCATAGTTCTAAAGTTTTATACTTTTTTATTTCTTTCTTCTATCGATAATATACTTGTTGCTGTCCTTCTTCTTATCGCGGGTTCTGAATCCTTTAGCAGGAATGCCTTTGCGCGATCTTGGATGACCACCACTAGATTTTCCTTCACCACCAGCCATTGGGTGATCTACAGGGTTCATAACAACAGGACGTACACGAGGACGACGGCCTAACCAACGACTTCTACCAGCTTTTCCAGAACGTTCTAGATTGTGCTCAGTATTAGATACCATTCCGATAGTAGCTTTACACGTTTGGAGAACCATACGTGTTTCACCAGAAGGCAACTTAAGGATGGCATATTTACCATCACGAGTCATTAATTGGGCGTAAGATCCAGCACTACGAGCCATTTTAGCTCCTTGACCAGGACGCAATTCAATATTATGAATAACTGTTCCAAATGGAATTTCGCTCAAATAAAGTGAATTTCCAATATCGGGAGAAACTCCTAAACCGGAATTGATGGTAGTGCCAACTTCTAAACCATGTGGAGCAATGATATATCTTTTTTCACCATCAGCATATGCAACTAGTGCAATACGAGCTGAGCGATTTGGATCGTACTCTATTGTTTTAATGTTAGCAGAAATACCTTCTTTATCCCTTTTAAAGTCGATTATTCTATATTTTTGTTTATGACCACCGCCTAAATAACGCATAGTCATCTTCCCTTCACTGTTTCTACCACCTGATTTTTTCTTAGGTGCTAATAAGCTCTTTTCTGGTGTAGAGGTAGTGATCGTGTCAAATGCGCTTATTACTTTAAAGCGCTGACCGGGGGTTGTTGGGTTGAATTTTTTTAAAGCCATCTATCTAAATATTGCTATAAAAATCAATTGTTTCACCTTCGGCTAACGTAATGATAGCCTTTTTAAATGCCTTTGTTTTTCCAGAGATCACCCCACCTTTAGTGTTGCGGCTTTTTGTTTTACCAAGATAATTCATGGTGTTAACTTCGACCACATCTTTTCCGTAGATCTCTTTAACAGCATTTTTAATCTGAATTTTATTTGCAGATTTTTCTACAATAAACCCATAACGATTAGTCATCTTTTCAGACACTGCTGTCATTTTCTCTGTTATAACCGGCTTAATAATAATACCCATATTTGTAAGCTTTTTCTATTTGCTTCTCACTATTTAAAATTAAAGAAGTTGATCAAAAGCGCCAAGGCTACTTTCAACGATCAACATCTTTTTAGCATCTAAAATATCATAAGTATTTAAGTCTGAAACACTTATAATTTTAACGCTTTCTAAATTTCGAGTCGACAAATATACGTTTTTATTTATATCATTTAACACTAAAAGTGTCTTATCATTATCTGCATTTAAATTACTTAGCAATTCAACCATACTTTTGGTTTTAGGTGCTTCAAAATTGAAATCTTCTAAGATATAAATAGCTTCGTCTTTTACTTTATAAGCTAAAGCTGATAAGCGAGCAATTTTTCTCAATTTCTTATTTAATTTAAAATGATAATCTCTGGGAAGAGGACCAAAAGCACGAGCACCACCTCTAAAAATAGGTGATTTGATATCGCCAGCACGAGCAGTACCCGTTCCTTTTTGACGTTTAATCTTGCGTGTACTTCCTGAAAGTACGCTACGCTCTTTTGAGCTATGCGTTCCTTGTCTATGGTTTGCCATATACTGCTTCACAGCTAAATAAATAGCATGATCGTTAGGCTCTACTCCGAATACGGCATCGTTTAAAACGATTTTCTTGCCTGTATCTTTACCGCTTATATTTAAAACTGCTATTTCCATCTTTCAACTATTACATATGCGCCTTTTGGACCAGGCACAGATCCTTTAACAACTAATAAGTTTTTCTCGGTATCAATTTTCAACACTTGAAGGTTGATCATTATAGTTCTTTGGTTTCCCATTCTACCACCCATACGCATACCTTTAAATACGCGGGAAGGGTAAGAAGATGCACCTAATGAACCTGGAGCTCTCAACCGATTATGCTGACCGTGAGTAGCATCACCTACACCATGGAAACCGTGACGTTTAACTACACCTTGAAAACCTTTACCTTTAGAAATACCAATAACATCGATGTATTCTCCTTCGACGAATACATCTACTGATACAATGTCTCCAAATTTTCTAGGTACTTCAAAACGAGTGAATTCTCTTAATATTCTTTGAGGATTAGTCTTGGCTTTTTCGAAATGACCACGCAACGCTTTAGTAGTGTGCTTCATGTTTTTTTCGTCATAGCCAAGTTGAATAGCCTCATAACCATCTTTTTCGATGGTTCTTACTTGGGTAACCACACAGGGGCCAGCTTCAATTACAGTACAAGGAATACTTTTCCCGTCTGCGTCGAATATGCTGGTCATCCCAGTTTTTTTTCCAATAATTCCTGACATTTCTTTAAAAGTCTTTTAAAAAATTATACTTTAATCTCAACTTCAACTCCGCTTGGCAGCTCCAATTTCATGAGAGAATCTATAGTCTTTGAATTTGAACTATATATGTCTAACAATCTTTTATAGGAGTTCAATTGGAATTGCTCTCTAGCCTTCTTGTTCACAAATGTTGATTTGTTGACTGTATAAATTTTGGTGTTTGTTGGCAATGGAATTGGTCCATTAACAATTGCCCCTGTAGCTTTTACAGTCTTAACAATTTTCTCCGCAGAGTTATCAACAAGATTGTGATCGTATGACTTCAACTTGATTCTAATCCTTTGACTCACGTTATTAAATTTTATTATTTATACTCTATTGTTGATTCTATTATTTACCTTCAATTACTTCGTCGCATACTGCTTGAGGTGCTTGACTAAAGTGAGAGAATTCCATTGATGAAGACGCTCTACCTGAAGACAAGGAACGAAGCACAGTTACATAACCAAACATTTCGCGCAAAGGCACTTTAGCTTTAATTAATTGAGCTCCCGCTTTAGATTCCATACCTTCTACCATACCACGACGACGATTTAAATCACCGGTAATATCTCCCATATATAAATCAGGAGTGGTAACTTCCACCTTCATAATTGGTTCTAAAAGAACAGGTTTACATTTTGCAGCTGTATTTCTGAAAGCAATTTTTGCAGCTAATTCAAAAGAAAGTGCATCGGAGTCAACAGCGTGGAATGAACCATCAATTACAGTTACTTTCATGCTATCAATAGCATATCCTGCAAGCACACCGTTTACCATAGCATTTTGGAAACCTTTTTGTATGGAAGGGATAAATTCTTTTGGAATATTACCACCTTTCACTTTATCTTCAAATTGCAAACCAACAACTTCATCATCTGCAGGGCCAATCGTAAAGATAATATCTGCAAATTTACCACGACCACCAGATTGCTTTTTATAAACTTCGCGGTGCTTAAATGTAGTAGTAAGTGCTTCTTTATATGAAACCTGTGGCCGACCTTGATTACATTCAACTTTAAATTCGCGTTTTAATCTATCAACTAAAATATCTAAATGAAGTTCACCCATTCCACTAATAATGGTTTGGCCAGTATTTTCATCTGTACGAACTCTAAAAGTAGGATCTTCTTCGGCTAATTTTTGTAATCCTACACCCAATTTTTCAATATCACTTTGAGTTTTAGGCTCAATAGATACATTGATAACTGGATCTGGGAAATTCATTTGCTCTAAAACAAGTGGAAAATCTAATTCCGTTAAAGTATCTCCTGTACGAATTGTTTTAAATCCAACAGCAGCTCCAATATCTCCACAGGTAATCTCCTCGAGAGGCTGTTGCTTATTAGCGTGCATTTGCATAATACGCGAAATACGCTCTTTTTTACCAGTTCCATTGTTTAAAACGTAAGAACCAGCCTTAAGCGTTCCACTATAAACTCTGAAAAAAGCAATACGGCCTACAAAAGGATCGGTAGCAATCTTAAAAGCTAAAGCGGAAAATTTTTCATTCACCGAAACTTCACGAGTTTCTTCTTCCTCAGTCTTAGGATTAAGACCAACAACTGGAGGCATATCCAGAGGACTTGGTAAGAAATCTATAACAGCATTCAATAGCATTTGAACACCTTTATTTTTAAACGCAGTACCACACATTACTGGAGTAATGCGTAATTCTATAGTTGCTTTACGAATTGCTTCGCTTATTTCTTCAATCGTTAAAGATTCAGGATCTTCCATGAATTTTTCGAGAAGCTCATCGCTTTCTTCAGCAACACCCTCGAATAATCGCATTCTGTAATCTGCAACTGTATCAGCTAAATCTTCAGGGATAGGAATTTCACGAATGGAAACACCATCAGAACCTTCGTCCCAAACAAATGCTTTATTTTGAATCAAATCTACAATTCCCCTAAACTCACCTTCAGCACCTATTGGCACTTGAATAGGTACAGGGTTTGCGAAAAGTTTATCATTAATTTGCTCTACAACTTCAAAAAAATCAGCACCTGTACGATCCATCTTATTAATGAATGCTATACGAGGCACATTATAATTGTTGGCTTGACGCCAAACAGTTTCTGATTGAGGTTCTACTCCACCCACAGCACAGAACAATGCAACAACACCATCCAATACGCGTAACGAACGCTCTACTTCTACGGTAAAGTCGACGTGACCGGGAGTATCAATAATATTTATTTTGTAAAGTTGTTCTTTGCGTTTCCAATGAACGGTTGTAGCTGCTGAAGTAATGGTGATACCTCGCTCCTGCTCTTGTACCATCCAATCCATTGTTGCGGCACCATCGTGAACCTCACCAATTTTGTAACTTCTACCTGTATAGAATAAAATCCGCTCAGTGGTCGTGGTTTTACCCGCGTCGATGTGCGCCATTATGCCTATATTTCTTCTATGTTCTAGTTTTTCAGACATCTCAAATTATTATAATATGTGAAGCAAAAGCCTACCTAAAGCGGAAATGCGAAAAGGCTTTGTTTGCTTCGGCCATACGGTGAGTATCTTCTTTCTTTTTGAAAGCAGTACCTTCTTCTTTATAAGCAGATAAAATTTCACCGGCTAGCTTTTGGCTCATTGTTTTTTCATGACGTTTTCGTGAGGCACGAATTAGAGCTTTCATTCCAATAGATTGCTTACGTTCAGGACGTATTTCGGTAGGAATTTGGAAAGTAGCTCCACCAATTCTACGACTTCTTACCTCAACACCAGGAGTAACATTAGTCAAAGCTTTTTTGAAAACATCTAAGCTATTTTCTTCGCTCAGCTTTTCATTAACAACAGAAAGAGCTCCATAAAAAATCTCATAAGAAAGATTCTTTTTACCTGAATACATCATATTGTTAATAAACTTCGTTACCAAAATATCGCTAAATTTTGGATCTGGAAGAATGATTCTCTTTTTTGGTTTCGATTTTCTCATTTCTTAACTGTATTATTATTTTTTCTGCTTTGGTCTTTTTGTTCCATATTTAGATCTGCGTTGAGTTCGTCCATCTACTCCAGACGTATCTAACGCACCACGAACAATGTGATAACGTACTCCAGGAAGATCCTTAACTCTACCCCCTCTTACCAAAACAATAGAGTGCTCTTGTAGATTATGTCCTTCTCCACCAATGTATGCATTCACTTCGTTTCCGTTGGTTAAACGTACCCTAGCTACTTTACGCATTGCTGAGTTAGGTTTCTTAGGTGTAGTAGTATAAACCCGTAAACATACACCACGTCTTTGAGGACAAGAATCCAAAGCACGAGATTTACTTTTGTAAACCAGTTTCTCGCGTCCTTTTCGTACTAATTGTTGTATTGTTGGCATAAATTTATTTATTATTTTTCTGTTGTTGTCTTAAACCCATTTTTTTTGGGATTGCAAAAGTATAAATATTTTTTTAAAAAACAATCCAATCCTAAAAAAATTAACCAAATGTATTCAACATTTAAAGAGTCTTGCTTTTCAACAAGTCAAGTCTTTTGTTAAAAGATTGTATTTCAAACGAAAGGAATATAATTATTAACAATTTAAGGCAATCCCTATTTTTTTCAAAACAGCGGCAAAGGTAAGGTTTTTATTATAGTCTCAAAGTAAAAATCAGAATAATTCAAGGATAAAATGAATAGCTTGAAATATGTAATGAATTAAATGCTTTCCAGATGCTTATATTTGCCATAAAGTTTAATTTTGTATAAGAAAATGAAAAGCAACCCAAAACATATTTTATTTCTTCCGCGTTGGTATCCTAATCAATTTGATCCGATGTTTGGTCTTTTTGTTAAAAAGCAAGCCGAATCTGTGGCCATATATAATATGGTATCGGTTCTTTATGTTCAGGGAATTTCGACTGAAGAAGAATTAGCACAAAAGCAAAGCATAGAAGCTCCAAATCTTTTCACATATATATATTACTATAATAACTCATCTTTAAGAGCATGGAATATTTTACGGTTTTGGTATTATATGTTAATCGGATTTATTTCTATCTGGAAAAAACACAAAAAGCCTGATCTTGTGCATGTTCACATATTAACCCGCTTGGGTACTTTTGCTTTTTTTCTAAAAGCAATTTTCAATATTCCTTATATTATTACCGAACACTGGTCGAGATATTTGACCATTCCAGGAACATACAAAGGTTGGTTGCGAAAAAAGCTAGGGCAAATAGTAGCTCATAGGGCAAAAGCCATACTACCTGTTAGTATAAACTTGGCCGTTGCCATGCAAAAACACGGATTGCTAAATTCAAATTACCATATTATTCCAAATGTAGTTGATGATCTGTTTTTTCAGAATATTCAAAAGAAAAAATCTAAAGAATCCACAATATTTATACACGTTAGCACTTTCGAAGATCGCTCTAAAAATATAAGTGGCATCTTAAGAACTCTAAAACGACTTTCAGAAAGGCAAACAGATTTTGAATTTTGGTTTATTGGCGAAGGAATAGATTTTGATTTTCTAACGGAGTATTCTAAAAAGCTTAATATTCTACAAGAACTGATTAAATTTCATGGATTAAAACAAGGACAAGGCTTAGTTGATTTGTATTATAGTGCTGATTACTTAGTGCTTTTTAGTAATTTTGAGAATATTCCTGTTGTAATAAATGAAGCCCAAGCTTGTGGTTTACCAGTAATTGCATCTAAAGTTGGAGGAATTCCAGAAATAATAAATAGAGAGAATGGCTTTTTGATTGAACCTGGAAAAGAAGATCAACTAGAATCCACTATTGAATATATACTTACTAATAAACCTTCTTTTAATGCATCCGAAATTCAAAAAAATGCTTTGGCAAGATATAGCTATAAAACTGTTGGTCAGCAAATAACCAGTATCTATCGAGCTCCATAATTTTTATTCTCTCTTCGAAACAAAGTATTTGTATCTTTGCCGCCAATGAAAATAAATCTTCCTGACAGAATAAAGGGATACATATTTGCCTTTATTGCAGTAATCGCTGTTTCCAATGTTTATATATTTAGTAAAGCCGCATTAAATGAAGCTACATTAGCTCAATTCGGTACCTATTGGTTTGCCTTTGGAGTTCTTTGGAATTTGATTTTCGCCATCCAGAGAAAGAAACTACGCAACCTAAGTACTTTTGGAAAAAATCAATTTTTATTGCTATTTGTTGTGGGCCTACTCGAAATATTAGCCACTAGCTTTTTCTTTTTAGCAATTCATACAGTTCCTAATCCTGCAATAGTTTCATTTATAGGAAATGTTAATCCTGTTTTCGTAACTATTTTAGGGTTTGTTTTTTTAAGAGAGCGTTTTAATATTCCTGAACTTATCGGAATGGCACTAGCTGTTTTAGGTGCTTTTATTATAAGTTATCAGGGAAGCGAAGCCATCGAAAATATTTTTATTGAAGGAACAGGTTATATGATTCTGTCTGGTTTTATTTATTCTTTCAGCACAATTATTGCCAAAAAGAATATTCAAACACTTGGTCCGTCCATAATGTCTTTGAGCCGAACTCTACATTTGTTTTTATTTTCCATTGGGGCACTTTGGTATTTAGGTGAGTCCATTCATATTTCATCCAGAGCATTTTGGAATATTTTTATAGGTTCCGGACTCGGCCCATTTTTAACGGCTTTAGCTGGATATCAAGCTTTAAAATATATTGAAGCAAGTAGAGCTAGTATATTAGGCAGCTCAAAAGGATTATTTGTTTTAATTGGGGCTTATTTCTATTTTGATACGTTCCCACAAATGCATCAAATTTGGGGAGGATTAATTAGCATTTCGGGTGTTATATTAATTTCGATGGGGAAAATAAAGTTTTCAAAACAAGAAAACAAAAAGCCCCTAATAAAATAGAGGCTTTAAATATTGTGTTGTTTTGAATTACGATCCTATTCGAACTCAACTATAATTTGATTTTTTTTCACCATATCTCCCTCTTTCACATTCACTGCAATAATTTTCCCACTAAAAAGGGTTCTGACCACATTGTTCATTTTCATAGCGTCTAAAATCATTAGTTGATCGCCCTTCTGAACAATATCACCTACTTTCACTTGCATTTCTCTGATGATGCCGGGTATAAACGCCTTTAACGCCTTTTCGTTTAGCGGTTTATATATTTCACGGTTTTTATAAGATTCAGGAACACGAGTAAAATAAACTGTGTTCTCAAGGCAAAATGCATCAAATATTTCTTCCTGCTTATCTTTCTTACCCATAGCTAAAAATTAAAATGGTGGAACTCCGTGTTTTTTAAATACAACATCAACTGATTTTGATGAAGAAATGTCCAAAGCATGCATTAACATTTTTCTTGTTTCTGCAGGTTCTATAACAGCATCAACATAACCGTAAGCAGCTGCCACGTATGGATTCGCAAATTTCTGCTTATATTCTTCCATCTTTTCCTGACGAACCTTATCAGGATCTGCAGCCTTCTTTATTTCGTTTCTGAAAATGATATTTGCAGCTCCTTCAGGGCCCATAACAGCAATTTCGGCCATAGGCCAGGCAAAAACAAAATCGGCACGTAAATGATGTGAACACATGGCGATATATCCTCCACCATAAGCTTTTCGCATAATTACAGTCAATTTAGGAACGGTTGCTTCAGAATAAGCATACAATATTTTGGCCCCGTGACGAATAACTCCTGCATGTTCCTGATCCACACCGGGTAAGTAACCCGGAAGATCGACTAAAGTTAGTAATGGAATATTAAAAGCATCGCAATAGCGAATAAAACGTGCAGCTTTATCTGATGAATCCACATCTAAAACCCCTGCTAAAACAAGAGGTTGATTCCCAACTATACCAATTGTCTGACCATCAAGACGTGAAAAACCAATAACTATATTTGCTGCCCAAAGTTTTTGGATTTCAAAGAATTCGGAATCATCGGCAAAAGATTTAATAATATCACGAACATCATATGGCTGACGTGGATCGCTAGGCATAACATCATCAATTTTATATTGACGCGTTCTGGGTGGTTTCTTTGGAAATCGATCAGCTTTCTTTAAATTGTTCCAAGGAATATAAGTACAAAGCTGCTTAATTTGATCAAAACATTCTTGTTCGCTTTCAGCGTAAAAATGTGCATTTCCGGTTTTTTCAGCATGTATTCGAGCTCCGCCTAAATCCTCCATTGAAATATCTTCGCCTAAAACAGTTTTGATAACTTCAGGTCCAGTGATGAACATTTTTGAAATTTTATCTACTACAAAAACAAAATCGGTTAAAGCGGGGCTATAAACAGCTCCTCCTGCACAAGGGCCTAGTATAACTGATATCTGAGGTATGACCCCGGAAGCTTGTGTATTTCTATAAAATATCTCCCCATATCCAGCTAAAGAATTTACTCCTTCCTGTATCCGAGCTCCGCCCGAATCGTTGATGCCAATTAATGGTACTTTCATTTTCATGGCTTGATCCATCACTTTCGTAATTTTTTTTGCATGAGCATATCCTAAAGAACCACCTGCAACTGTAAAATCCTGAGCATAAATACATACCGGATGACCAAATACCGTACCTGTTCCTGTAATTACACCATCGCCAGCCAAATATTTTTTATCCATATCAAAATCTCTGGCGGCATGTTCAACAAAAAGATCATACTCATGAAAGGATTTTGCATCAAGAATGGCAATAATGCGCTCACGAGCTGTTAATTTACCAACAGCTTTCTGTTTTTCGATAGCTTTAGAACCACCACCGGAAAGCGCTTCCCGCATTCGATTCTTCAGATCCAAAGATTTTTGCTTTAATGACATAATTAATTTTTTTTCATTTTTGGTTAAACTACTTTCAGGCAACAAAATTAAACGAATTTGCAAAAGATAATAGCGTTATTAGAATAACAGTGCCGTAAATTCGATAAATTAAGGATTATTAACATTCCATTATTTGGCTCATAAATAAAAGTTAGTATTTAATCATTTGATTTAAAGATGTTTTTCTATTTCCTGTATAAGAGTGTTTTTTGGTTTAACCCCAACAAATTGTTTTACGATTTCTCCATTTTTAAAAACTAAAATAGTGGGAATATTTCGGATACCTAATTTACCAGCAACACGTTTATTTTGATCCACATCAAGCTTGCCAATTTTAGCTTTTCCAGCCATATCGTTAGCTAAATCATTGATAATAGGACCTTGAATACGACAAGGAGCACACCAAGGCGCCCAAAAATCGACCAATGTAACACCTTTAGAGATTGTTTTATCAAAATTGGCATCGGTTAAAACTAAGGTATGTTCACTTGTTTCCGGCCCAACCTTCGATGTTAATAAATGTCGCATTTTATACATTCTATAAATAAAAAAAATAACCACTGCACCTAAAAGTGCTACGGGTAAAATTAATTTCAAATTGGCTTCTAATAATATCATTGTTTTTCCATTAATTTAAATACTGAACTAATTATAATTTCCTTTGATTGAATGCCTTGAAATCGAGAGATTTGTTTTCCATCTTGATACAAAATAAGCAATGGAATATTTTGCACGCCTTCTTTATTACTAATTACTCGATTATCGTTAACATCAACTTTAAAAACACTAGCATATAACTCAATTTCACTGGCAATTTCATCTAAAACTGGATTTTGATCCAAACATGGTTGACACCAAGGTGCCCAGAAATCTACTAATGCAATACCTTTTGAGATTTTATCATCAAAATTCATCAGATTTAAATCCTGAATCATGTC
>JAQIBR010000116.1 GCA_027858955.1 Bacteroidales bacterium | reverse complement strand
GCGACTTCTCTTGAAATTCCGACCGGAATGACGACTTCATCCAGAGCTACTGCCCTACTCGGGAATGCTATTATCGATGCGGCAAAAAAAATCAACCAAAATTTAAAATCCAAGACTTTAAAAGATTTGGTCGGCAATTCTTATTTCGGTGAGTTTACTGTTGATTGGACAACAAAACCCGATGATAAAACTAAAAAATCAATTACTCATTATTCGTACGGTTATGCTGCACAATTGGTCGTTTTGAATGATGACGGATCTATAAAAAAAGTAGTGGCAGCTCACGATGCAGGAAAAATTATGAACCCTACTCTATTTACAGGTCAGATTGAAGGTGCCGTTCATATGGGCTTGGGCTATGCAATTTCAGAAGATTTTCCAATGGAAAATGGATTTCCTAAAAGTTATAAACTCAAAAAAATGGGAGTTTTACGTGCACACCAAGTCCCCGAAATTGTAGTGAAAGGTGTAGAAGTTACCGATGCAGTTGGCCCCTACGGAGCAAAAGGTGTCGGTGAAATCGGACTTGTTCCAACGGCAGCGGCTGTTGCCAATGCTTTTTATCAATTCGATGGAATTAGAAGATATAAATTACCGTTACAAAAAATCAGCACTAAAAAATAAAAGCAAGAATATTCAACGCATAAACTTATTTATCAATAGGCTAATTTTACCGCAAGGGACACAGAGATAATTCGCTAAGGACGCAACATGATAAATATCAATAATGAAGAATGTTGCGAACTTTGCCTTTTCCTTTGCGAACTTTGCGTTTAATAAAAATGTTAAATTGATGATCTCCGTAAATAAAGAGCAATCCAAAAAAATTGGAGAAATCGTAAAAACGCTTGAATTCAAACCTTCGTTTTACGAACGCGATTTTATCCAAATTGATTCTCCTCTTAAAATGGCCATGCATTTTTATGCCGTTGGTATTTGTCATCAAACCTATCATTTAGCCAATCCTAAATTAAATCTTTATGGTTGGGATTTTATGGAATACGGCTTTTTAGATATCCTTAAAAATGAGCCATCTCTTCTCAATTCTAAAGAAATCGTAAAATTATCCCAACTGGAATTGATTGAAAAAATAAAACCATTCTTTGCCGAAGATCATAATCCTGAAAATTGCACACTCGATACTTTGGAAGAACGAGCCAATTTATGGATGGATATGGCCAAAGGTTTGAATAAACATTTCGACAGAAAAATAGAAAACCTATTTAAGCAAAGCGATTGGCAAGAAACACAAGATGCTGAAAGCCTTTATAAACAATTACGTTTATTCGAAGCTTATTCTGATCCATTACAAAAAAAATCTGGTGTATTCTTAAAAATAATCTCCGATGCAGGCTTAGTGAATTTAGGGAAGCTAGAAAATGTGATACCCATTATGGATTATCATATGCAGCGAGTATTACTGCGTACAGGATGTGTGGAGATAAACGATGAAAAATTAAAAACCAACTTGCAACAGCGATTACCTATTAAGAATGATGAACATCTTCGAAAAGCATGTATTGATGCAATGCATATAATTTCACAAACATCAGAATATCATACATTTAAAATGAATGATATTTTCTATACTCTCGGAAGAAGCTGCTGTAATGAAAATACTTTATGTCGAAATCATGTTTGTGAAAAAACGCCTTGTACCTTAGCTCGGGCAGTAGTTTTGGAAACGCATACAAAATGTATTTTCGAAGATGTATGCTTTGGAGCGAACAATGATGATTATCATAAATTCTGGCAGCCGATAGTTCAAACGCATTTTTATTAATTCCATATTCCGCTCGATTTTCTATATTTGATTGATCAAAAACCCTAAAAATGAAAAAATTTAAAATTATTTCCCTGTCTATTCTTTTAGGCATCGCACTTTTATTAGCCGCTGGCTGGATGTATTTAAAATCTACAACTCCTGTTTATAAAGGAGAATTGATACTTTCTGCTTTGCGAAATGAAGTAAAAATAACCTATGACGAGTTTGGCGTTCCTTACATTGATGCACAAAATGCAAATGATGCTTATTTCGCGCTTGGTTATGCTCACGCTCAGGAACGACTCTTTCAAATGGAAATGATTCGTCGTCTTTCTTCAGGTAAATTAGCCGAAATATTAGGCTCGGACTTATTGAGTGTTGATAAAAGTATGCTCGCTTTAGGAATTCGTGCTATGGGCGAGCGATCGGCTGATAAATATTTTAGCACTATCGATACTCCATATAAAGAAACTTCAATGGCCTATTTAAATGGAATTAATACATTTATAGATAAGGATATTTTACCCATTGAATTTACATTAATGGGTTTTAAACCTGAACATTTTGTTCCGGCCGATATGTACACAGCTATTGGTTATATGTCTCTTACTTTTTCGCTGGCTTTAAGTCAAGATCCTTTGATGACAAAAATAAATGAATCCTTAGGTGATAAATATTTAATTGATTTAGGAATAGATTCGGCTTCAAATGCTTTAAACCTTCTTGCTGAAGAGATACAAGTTCTATCCAGTATCAATCAATCCTATCAAAGCATTTTCGATCAAATTCCTTTACCTGTTTGGGAAGCATCAAACAATTGGGCTATAAGTGCCAAGCGATCCAAATCGGGAAAAGTATTATTGGCAAATGATACGCATATTGCTTATGCACAACCTTCAGTTTGGTTCGAAGCAGTTATAAATTATCCCGGGTTTAATATGGCAGGATATTATCTTGCCGGAGTTCCTTATGCCATAATGGGACATAACGATCGTATGGGCTGGGGATTAACCATTTTCCCTTTCGATAATATGGATTTATATCGCGAAAAGCAAAACTCCGAAAACAACAATCAGTATTGGGTTAATGATCATTGGGAAGATTTTCAATATATTTCGCACACTATTGCCGTTAAAGGTGAAGAAGATGTAGTTTACAATATACGCACAACACGTCATGGTCCCGTTTTAAATGATGTATTTCCGGATGTTGCTATATTTGAAGATAGTCCTATTAGTTTGTGGTGGGCGCTGCATCATATGGATTCCGAGTCTATTGAAGCTTTATATCAGTTTAATACTGCCAAAAATTTTGAAGAATTTGAAAGCGCCATTGGTAAAGTTGATTTATTAGGTTTAAATATTGTTTATGGCGATATAGAAGATAATATTGCTTGGTGGGGAACCGGGAAAATACCCAAAAGAGCTTCACATATCAATCCAAGCCTTATTTTAGATGGAGCTAGCGGAAAAGATGAAATTTTAGGTTTTTACGGTGCCGACGAAAATCCAAAAAGTATCAATCCTGAAAACGGGTTTGTTCATACTGCGAATAATGCACCTCCTAAAGTTGAAGGTGTGTTTTATCCAGGTTATTACTATCCTGGAATTCGTGCCGACCGTATCGAAGAGCTTTTTGAATCACAAGAACTTTGGGATGTTGAATCTATGAAAGTCATTCAAAATGATCATTTTGGAGCTCGCGACTATTTTATTGTACAACGCATTTTACTTCCTTTGCTAAACTCAACAAATCAAAGTGAGACATATTCAAAAACCATTGAAGCACTTAAGAATTGGAACGGAAGTACTGATATAAATTCCATTGGAGCAGTAATTTATAATCAGTTTCTGTATTTTGCACTCGAAGGATTAGTGAAAGATGAAGTAGGCGAAGTTGATTTTCCGAAATTTGCCAATTCCCTTCTCTTAAAGAGTAATATCGATCGAATTTTTAATGATCCTACTTCCATTTGGTGGGACAATATAAGCACTCCTGAAATTAAAGAAGAGCGCGACAACATCTTAAAAAATGCATTCGAGCAAAGTGTTGCGGCCTTAGAAAAGCAATTTGGAACTAATTTAAACACTTGGAAATGGGGCGAAATACATACGCTAACTCACGTTCATCCAATTGGAAGAAAGGCTCCATTCGATAAAGTATTTAATGTTGGTCCTTTCCCAAAATCTGGAAGTAATGAAGTTGT
>JAQIBR010000102.1 GCA_027858955.1 Bacteroidales bacterium | reverse complement strand
TAAGTCCTTTATAATCAGCTAAACGCAATGATTCATATTCCTCAAATAACAACTGAACACCAATTTCTTCATCCAAGTTTTTACGCAATGGTCGAAATCCATAACCTACTGGTGGATTTTGTAATCTTCTATGTCTTTTGGGTCTTGGCATGAATAAGAATTTATGAACACCTTATAATTTGATTCATTTGCAAAAGTAATGCACATATGTTCATTATACAAACATTATGCACATTTTTTTTAAAATTCTTAGGATAGAAATAAAATGAAGCAGACAGGACTGCGATTAAACACGTTCTTTAACCAAACCTTTTCGGTATGCCGCCAACAACATCTTCAAATCGACAACTTGTTCTTTTAAATCGACTCCAATATCAGTGTCGGCAACCCGTTTTCGAGTAGCATTTGTCTCAACAATATTCCGCGAAGAAACTATGTCTAAATTATTTTTAATAGCTTCTTCAATCGACTCAAAATGTTTATGTTCGACTAAAATTAGTCCATAGGAATTATAAATTAAGGTATAACCCGATAAGCCTGTCACTTTTTGATATGGCAATGACATTCCGCCATCGATAACAAACAATTTTCCATTTGCTTTAATAGGACTTTCACCTATTTTAGCTTTTACAGGTACATGACCATTTATAATATGTGAAGTATTCGGGTTTAAGTCAAATTCATTAAGAATCATATTGCATGTCTCTTCAGTATTCCGAAATTCATAATATGGATTTTGAATTTCTTCGTGAGTTTTCTTATCATCTATAAAATATCGCTCAAAAGTAGTCATGCGATGCTTTCCAAATAAAGGAGAATAAGGCCCTGTCCATAAATACCACAAATAGGCAGTATCCATAGGATTTGCATTTGGCTTGTTACAAGTAAAATATGCTCTTCGAGCAATAATATCTAATTGATCGAGCAAAGTTTTCCCTTTATACATTTTACCTTCGATTTCCATTTCGTAAAAGGAACCTTCATCATTCAAAGGAATACAACCATGATATAATAGATTTGTATTATAAGCCAAATACATACTGCCTTTTGCATAAAGAACTTCTATATGTTTTTGCAATAATTCGCTATTTAAGAATGAAGATTGCAGTCGATTCATTAAAATATCTTCCTCCTCGGAAAGCTTAAAAGGATCGTTTGGATCAATGGTCGGGAAAAATTTATCGAGTAATTCGTATTTTATTCCGCCTATAATAATTGTGCCTTCTTCATAGTTTATTTTATCTAAAAGCAAACGATCATACATCTCAAATTGTGGATTTTCTTTGATCAGTTTAGCTTCAAGTTTAAATTGAATTATGGCAATTGCTTTATGCATTTGTTTGATCAATTCCAGACTTTTTCCGTTATTATTGCCGCTACTCTTTGGTTCAAAAACTGAAGCTGAATCATTGCCATAATGTTCCATTGCAAAAGTAGCCAAAGGAAGAAGATTTATTCCATAAGCATCTTCTATTGTATCTAGATTAATATATCGGGCACTTATTCTTAAAACTGTAGCTATTAATGCCTTACATCCCGAAGCCGCTCCCATCCAAATAATATCGTGGTTCCCCCATTGTATATCCACCGCGTGATGATTTAGTAATACGTCCATAACTTTCTCAGCCGATGGACCACGGTCATATATATCACCAATTATATGAAGTCTGTCAATCATTAAACGTTGAATAAAATGCGAAATCTCTACAACAAAATCTTCCGCTCTGTCAATGTCAATAATAGTTCGAATAATCTCATTATAATATTCATTCTTTTCCTGCCCGCTTTCATTTAAAAGCTCATCTATTATATAAGCATAATCAGGCGGCATTGTTTTTCGCACTTTTGATCGTGTATATTTAGAAGATGCAGCGCGTGCAATCATCGACAAACGCTGCAAAGTAATCATATACCATTCGCTTAAATTCTCTTTACTTTCTTCCTGAAGAATCATATCCATTTTTTCTTCTGGATAATAGATTAAAGTAGCAAGTGCATCTTTTTCGCTTTTGCGAACACTCATTCCAAAAACATCTTCAATTTTCCTTCTGACTACACCTGAGGCATTTCTTAACACATGCGTAAAGGTTTCGTATTCGCCATGAATATCCGTTAAAAAGTGCTCAGTACTTTTTGGAAGCCGCATAATCGCCTCTAAATTAATGATTTCCATACTGGCTTTTTGAATAGTAGGAAATCTTTCGGCTAATAATTCCAAATAACGCTTATCCTTCAGTAGTTCTTCTGTTGTGAATTCATTATGCGATGTACCATTCATGGTGTTGTATTAAGTGAATATTTTTTAAGCGTTATCCATAAAGGATTGAATAAAAATTAATATTATCTTTACAAAGATGCTAATTTATGTTTTTATTACCAAATAAAACTATATGAATATTCAAACAGATACTCTATTTAAACAATTGATTAATAAAGGAATACTAAAACAAAAAGTATATACTAATACTTTAGAATCTCGCCTTCTTTTTAAACAGGAAGTCTTGAAGTTGGCAGGAGAATATGAAAACATAACCAAAGCCTTTCGATGCGAACTGCTAAACGATTAGGTTATAAATTTCATGCAGATGAAAAAAAGATTGAAGGACGCCAAAAAGAATAGTTTAAAAAAAAAGGCCTTCCGTTAAGAAGACCTTTGATAATCTATATGAGATAAATTTGTAAAACCGATTAACAGTCAGCCAAAAACGTGCCGTCTTTTATATGCTGCTGTATATTAGTTATTTATAAAATTTTGCTCATTTAAACAAATAATAATTATGTTCGTTTTAGTTTAGAAACGTTCAAAAGCGGACAAAAAATTAAAATTAATGATATAAACAACGATAAGATGTATCACCGTCAACTCTTACCTTAAATTTTACATCTTACGTTTAGTTCCTTTTTTAAGTAGCTCCGACAAAACTTTACCCGGATCTTCATAGCGATTACTTAACATCATTGCAGCAATAAGATAGGGTTTATAGCCAGCTTCTTTGTATGTTTCTATTCGGTATTTTTCAAAAACATCGGCACTGACTTCTCCCTTTTCGCAAGAAACACCTGAAATATCAGCAGGAAGACAATGCATATAAAGTGCTTCACCGTTTTTGGTAAGTTTCATTTTATTGGCATCTGCTTCCCAATCCATAAATTTTGCATTGTTCTTTAGTGCTTTTTGCTCCAAAACTTTTAAGCCAGCGTGGTCGTTATTACGTAATAATTCTGTACGCTGACCCATTACTTCATAAGGTGCCCAACTTTTAGGATAAACAATATCGGCATTTTTAAAAGCTTCGTCCATACTATTTACCACTTTAAAGCTTCCACCTGTTTCTTTAGCTTGCCGTGCAGCAGTTTCGATAACTTCAGGAATTAAGCCATATCCTTCAGGATGAGCTAATTCTACTTCCATTCCAAATCGTGTTAACAGACCGATAATTCCTTGTGGAACACTTAAAGGCTTACCGTAACTTGGTGAATAGGCCCAAGTCATTGCTAATTTCTTCCCTTTTAAATTTTCGAGAGAACCAAAATATTGTTTTAAATGAGCTAAATCAGCCATCGCTTGTGTGGGATGATCAATATCGCATTGTAAATTGATAATTCCGGGACGTTGTGGTAAAACACCTTGTTCAAATCCATCGTCAAGAGCATCTCCTACTTCACGCATATAAGCATTTCCGGCACCCAGATACATA
This sequence comes from Bacteroidales bacterium, assembly GCA_027858955.1. GTDB lineage: Bacteria > Bacteroidota > Bacteroidia > Bacteroidales > UBA12170 > UBA12170. Next base: position 15,822 of record JAQIBR010000102.1, on the reverse strand, counting down.
TCGTCACGAATGCCGATTATGTCTGATAAAAACGAAATCATATTCACAGTTTCGCGAACAGTTTCACCGTGGGAAATTTGTGATTTGCCTTCATCTAAATCCTGTAATGCTAAACCCAATAAATTTGCTGCCGATGTGAAAGAAAAACGTGTCCGAGTGGAATTATCTCTAAATTGAGAAATTGCCAAACCCGATTTAAAAACGCTTGTATCAATATTGTGACTTCTAAGGCTTTTCAAAGCTTCAGCTATATCTAAAACCTGCTCTACATCGGCCATTGATTTTTCCCAAGTCAGTAAAAAATCAGTATTAAAAAGGTTATCTGTATTGCGTAGAACTATGTCGTTTATTAATTTTTTTAGATTTTTCATAAGGTTAAATATGCTAAATATTTATTTTTCAATTAAATAAGCGTAAAGAGCATAGAAAGCCGAAGCTTTAACTAAATCATCAACAGGCACTTTTTCGTTTGGAGCATGAGCTAAAACTTCATTTCCGGGGCCGAAACCAATGATAGGAACATTAAAATATCCGTTGATGGTAACTCCATTGGTGGAAAAAGTCCATTTATCAACCAAAGGTTTTTTAGTAAACAATTTTTCGAATGCTTTTACGCCGGTTTTAACTACAGTAGAATCCTCATCCATTTTCCAAGTTGGAAAATACTTTTCCATACCGTATTTTAATCCTGTATAGGCTGTTTCTTCATAATGCAAAACTTCAACTATTGCATCTAAATCTTTCACAATTGCTTCAATTTCAGCAACTGCCGATTCTTTTGTTTCTCCCCAAGTTAATCTGCGATCGAGGTGAATGCGAGCAAAATCAGAAACAGCACAAAGTGAAGGGCTTCCTGATTTTATCTCAGAAATGGTAATACTGCCTCTTCCTAAAAATGGATCGAAAGCTAGATTTTCATTTAATTTCTCAATCTCGAGTGCTGCGCGCGATGCATTATAAATAGCATTAACGCCTCTTTCGGGAGCAGAACCGTGAGCTGACAAACCTTTAAAACTGACGGCTATTTCCATTCTTCCGCGATGTCCGCGATAAATATTCAAATTGGTTGGTTCTGTACTAATGGCAAAATCGGGATGAATGCCTTCTTCCTCATAAAGATATTTCCAGCACAAACCATCACAATCTTCTTCCATAACAGTTCCGGTAAAATATATAGTCCAATCACGATCGAAAGCTAATTCTTTTAAAATTCTACCTGTCGTAACAAATGCAGCAGGCCCGCCTTCCTGGTCTACTGTACCTCGACCATGAACAAAGCCATCTTTTATTTCTCCTGATAGAGGGTCGAAATTCCAATTATCAAGATTGCCAAAATCTACAGTATCCATGTGACCATCAATTGCCAAAATATTCTTACCAGAACCTATTCTTCCAATTACATTGCCTAACCCATCAATCCAAACTTCATCAAAACCGGCTTCTTCCATCTGACGTTTCAATTCCAATTGAACCTCTTTTTCGCCTAAACTAAGCGATTTTATTTTAACTAGTTTCGATAAATTATTGGCTGTATAATCCCGATATTTCTCGGCCAATTCAAGTATTTTTTGCTCTAAATTTTTCATTATCTGTATTTTCTTCAAAATTAAGAAAGCTGGGGAATTTTCAGCTATTTAGAGCTCTTTTCATTCGAAAAAACCATTATCTTTGATTTAATTAAAACAAAATATTATGGAAAACATATGGAATGAATATTCACCATTGATTGTGGCATACGGTTCAGGATTAATTTATGCATTATTAGTTCTGGTTATTGGTTTATGGATAGTATCCATTATCACCAAATCGATTAAAAAACTTATGCTTAAAGGAGAAATGGACAATTCGCTTGTTCCTTTCCTTTCATCGCTAATAAGCACTATTTTAAAAGTGTTGGTTGTTATTTCGGCTCTCGGAATGCTGGGCATTGAAATGACTTCTTTTATTGCGCTGTTAGGTGCAGCGGGATTAGCCGTGGGTATGGCACTAAGTGGTACTTTGCAAAATTTTGCAGGTGGAGTTATGATATTGGTTTTCAAACCTTTTAAAGTAGGTAATTTTATTGATGCGCAAGGTTATATGGGCACTGTGAAAGAAATTCAGATTTTCAACACCATTCTTACTTCAGTCGATAATAAAACTATATTTATACCTAATGGAGGCTTGTCAACTGGAGCGATGGTTAATTTTTCCACTCAAGCAACCCGTCGTGTTGACTGGACTTTTGGAATAGCTTACGGTGAAGATGCCGATAAGGCCAAAGAAGTTTTAAAAAAGTTTGTTCTTTCCGATGAACGAGTTTTATCAGATCCCGAACCTTTTATCGCTTTAAACGAATTAGCTGACAGCTCTGTAAATTTCGTTGTACGCGCCTGGGTTGAGGCCTCCGATTATTGGGGAGTTTATTTTGCGATGAATGAAAAAGTGTATAAAAACTTTGAGAAAGAAGGTTTGAGTATTCCTTATCCACAAATGGATGTACATATTGAAAAATAAATTTGAGTTATGGAATAGTTTTATTGCTTTGATGTAATATTAACTAACGGGTTAACCACTTAGTTAATTGGACTAACCTGTTGATCAATAGCATTTTACTTTTTGCGCTCGCAAGTATAATTTACTAGATTAATCATGGCTTGATGGTATTCGCTTTTTGGAAATTCATTCAGAATTGCTAAAGCTTTATCTCGATAAGCATACATTTGTTTCTCAGCATATTCTATTCCGCCGCTGCTATTTACCTGATCTAATAAAGCTGTGACTTTTTCAGGATTATTATGATGCTTTTTTACAACTCTAATTGCTTTTTGGCGTTCCGCCGATGATAAGTTATTAAGCATATAAATAAGCGGCAAAGTCATTTTTTGCTCTTTAATATCTATGCCCTGGGGTTTTCCAATGGCGTTGGTTTTCTGAAAATCGAAAATATCATCTTTGATTTGAAATGCAATACCGACATACTCGCCAAACTGCTTCATCTTTTTGATTATATCAGCTTCGGCATTTGTTGAAGCTGCTCCTACAGCGCAACAAGAAGAAATAAGTGTGGCAGTCTTTTTTCGAATTATTTCAAAATATATCTCTTCCTTAATATCTAATCTTCGTGCTTTTTCTATTTGCAATAATTCGCCTTCTGCCATTTCGCGGGTTGCTTCTGAAACTATTTCCAAAACTTCGTAATCTTTTGAAGCTAAGGCTAATGACAATCCTTTCGATAATAGAAAATCACCTGCCAAAACAGCCACTTTATTTTTCCAAAGTGCATTTATCGAAAACAAACCTCTGCGTTTTTCAGCTTCATCAACTACATCATCGTGTACCAAAGTGGCGGTGTGTAATAATTCGATAAGACTTGCGGCACGTGCAGTGGCATCAGTGGGAGCTCCCGTAATATAAGCACTTAAAAACACAAACATAGGTCGCATTTTCTTTCCTTTTTGCCTATGTATATATCGCAGAATAATATCGAGCAATGGGACTTTAGAATCCATGGCCGATTTAAAAACCCTTTGAAAGCCTTCTAAATCCTTGCTTAAAAGCTGTTGTATTTCATTAATTGCACTCATAATCGATTCAAAATTAAAAATAATCACGATACATTTCTCATTTAAGTCCTATTCTCCTACATTTTCCTTTATTTTGCAAAAAAAATTCAATGGGAGGATTTTTATTCGACGATATTATTTTTGGACCTGTAAAGAGTCGGAGATTAGGCGTTTCGCTTGGCGTGAACTTATTACCAACAGATTATAAATTTTGCTCTTTTAATTGTATTTATTGCGAGTGTGGTTGGACAGACGAATCCCACAAAAAAGTAGTATTGCCATCGCGAAATGATATTCAAGAAAGATTGGAATCTGTTCTAACACTAAGGAAAGAAAATCAATTGCCTATAGATTCAATAACGTTTGCCGGAAATGGTGAGCCTACTCTTCATCCTGATTTCGCAGAAATTATTGAAGATACTATTCAATTACGAAATCTATATTTCCCTGAAGCTATTATTACTGTTCTATCTAATGCTTCTATAATACACAATAGCAAAATTATAGGTGCATTATTAAAAGTTGATAAGAATATTTTAAAATTGGATGCAGGTACCGAAGCTACGTTTCAAGCTATAAATCAGCCAAAAGGAAATTTAAAATTGCATCAAGTAGTTGATTATTTAAAAAAGTTTGAAGGTAAATTAATTATTCAAACACTTTTTGTTCAAGGCTTCAATCAGCATAAAGGGATTAACAATACCAATGAAGAAGAAGTGAATGCGTGGCTTAAACTGGTACAAGAAATTCAGCCTGAAAGTGTAATACTTTATCCAATTGAAAGAGAAACACCCGAAAATACCATTCATAAAATTGATATTCAAATGCTTAACAGTATAGCTGAAAAGGTTCAAGAAATTGGTTTTAAAACTGAAGTTTTTTATTAAAAAGCAAAATCTTCTTTTCATTTTTATTTTCTTAATATCAAATTAATCAGTGTTAGAATATAGGATAATCTTTCAATTAACTTTGTGAATCTCTGTGTATTCTCAGTGAAACTCTGTGAAACAGCTATTACACAAAGTAGCTCTACCAAAGGCATCCTTTTCGGGAAAATTTAAACAGAGAAAATTAAGGGTTTTGAAAAACTCTTGTTTTCATGCTTTTCGTTTTACTGATTAGTTACCTAAGTATTAATCGGAATCTATACTTCATAATTCCTGTTTCGTTTCTTTATATAAAAAAAGCCACTAAATCCCCAAAACACAAAATTCCACAAAAGAAAATTTTATGAACTAAAGCTATACAATGTTTAAAAGACTATTGTTTTGAGTCAATTGAAATTGAATGATAAAAGCTTGATCTATCAAACTAATTTTATGTAATCGATATTTCACAAAAATAGAAAGTTTCGTTAATAAGCATTTCTATTTTGTGAGTTTTGGTGCATTAGTGATTTTGTGGCAAAAAAATTATTTTCAATACATCTTCTATTGAAACAACCAAATATATTCAAGGATCTTTTATTAAATAAAAAATTGCGGGCATTTTTTTTGTACATTTGCATCAATAATTCACAGTAGGGGTGCCTTAATATAACGGGCTGAGAACATACTCTTTGAACCTGACACGGGGTAATGCCGACGTAGGGAAAAAGACTACAGAATTTTCGTTTTCACTCTATTGATTTTTAATTCTTTAAAAAGTCAACAGATGTTTAAAAAAATTATTTTAATTAGCTTAATGAGTCTTCCGATGCTCATTTTTGCTCAATTTCAAATTCAGGGAAAAGTAAATAACAAAAATACCGCTGAAAACCTTGAAGGAGCAAGTTTACAATTAGTCGGAACTTCCGCTTTTTCCATTAGCAATAACGAAGGAAAATTTGTCTTTAAAAATATTCCACGTGGCGCTTATATACTTTCTGTCAGCTATTTAGGCTATGCACCTTATGAACAGCAATTAAATCTGACTGAGGATCAAGACCTAAATATTCAACTAAAACCACGAGTCGTTTTAAGTGATGAAATTATTGTTTCCGCTATTCGAGCTTCTGATAATTCGCCTGCAACCTTTTTCGAATTGAATAAAAGGGAAATTCAAGAAAACAATCACGGCAAAGACCTTCCTTTTATCCTCAACACCACTCCTTCCTTGGTTGTAACTTCTGATGCTGGTACTGGAGTCGGATACACTAATTTCAGTATTCGCGGAACCGATATTTCTCGTATCAATGTCACCATCAATGGCATTCCAATGAATGATGCAGAATCGCATAGCGTTTATTTTGTCGATTTGCCCGATTTGGCAACTTCGCTCGATAATATTCAAATACAGCGCGGAGTCGGCACATCTTCCAACGGAGCGGCTGCTTTTGGTGCAAGCGTAAACTTACAAACAAAGCATCTCAATCAATATCCTTATGCCGGAATGCAGTCTTCAATTGGATCCTATAATACTTTCCGCAATTCAGTAAGTTTCGGAACGGGTTTACTGAAAAACAAAATGGCTTTCGACGGACGACTTTCAAAAATAAATTCCGACGGGTATATAGATCGGTCGGCTGCTGATTTAAAATCCATATATTTTTCTGCAGGATATTACGGTAAGAACGACATTTTGAAATTTACACTTTTAAGCGGAAGCGAACAAACATATCAGGCTTGGTACGGTATCCCCAAAGTGCGATTGAATAATGATGAACAAGGGATGCTTGATTTAGCATCGGATAATTGGTGGGATACAGAAACAACAAATAATCTTCTTAATTCAAATTCTCGTACTTATAACTATTATACCTATGATAATGAGATAGATAACTATCAGCAAGATTATTATCAATTACACTATTCTCATTTCTTTAGTTCCGAGTTCCAAATTAGTACAGCTCTCTTTTATACGCTAGGAAAAGGATATTATGAGCAATTTAAAACAGATCGAAAATTCGAAGATTATCTATTTGAAGAAATAGTTGTTGGTGGAGAAACTATCAACCTAACAGATTTAATTCAGCAGAAATGGCTCGATAATCATTTTTATGGAATAACTGCTTCATTGACTTATCAAACCGGTAAAATGGAAAGTATTTTAGGTGGAGCAATAACTCAATACGATGGAGACCATTTTGGCGAAGTTATATGGGCGGAATTTGCAGGTGATAATTCAATTCGCTCACCTTGGTATCTTAATACCGGATTGAAAACTGATGGAAATATATTTGCTAAAACAAATTATAAATTAAGCAATAATCTTCTGGCTTACATCGATTTACAATATCGCTTTATCAATTACTCTATTGAAGGAACTCACGACGATTTACGTGATATTTCACAAACGCACAATTTTAATTTTTTCAATCCAAAAGCAGGATTATTTTATCAATTCAACAATAAGAATCAAGCCTATACTTCTTTTGCTATTGCCAATAGAGAACCAAGCAGAGGAAATTATCGCGATGCCGATGCAGATTATCAACCAAAACCGGAACGTTTATACGATTTTGAATTGGGCTACAATCATATAAATACAAGATTCTCTGCTTCGGTAAATTTGTATTTTATGAATTATAAAGATCAACTTGTTGCCACCGGAAAAATCAATAATGTTGGCGATGCCATAATGACAAATGTTGCTAAAAGTTACCGTTCAGGAATTGAACTTTCAGGAACATTTAATCTGAACGAAAAACTCGATTGGATGGCTAATTTCACTTTCAGTCAAAACAAAATTCTCGATTTCGTTCAATACATCGATGATTGGGATAATTGGAATCAACAAGCCATTGAATTAGGAACGACTAATATTTTACTTTCTCCTGATAAAATTGGATCATCAACTATAAGCTATCGTCCTGTCAAAAACTTAAGCCTTAGCCTAATTTCAAAATTTGTTGGACGCCAATTTGTTGACAATACAAGCAATTTATATAACAGCATTGACCCATATTTTGCAAACGACTTAAGCATTTCTTATCAAATAAATCCAAAAGCCTTTAAAAGCATCGAATTAAGTCTCTTAATAAGCAATATTTTTAGTGAAGAATATGAGACTTATGGTTGGGCATATAATTATATCTATAATGGTCAGCCAAAAGTTATGGACGGATATTTTCCAATGGCACCATTAAACTTTCTTTTTGGGGTTAATATCCATTTTTAGCAATTGACTAAAATTTCGTTGGATATGTATTCCTATATTTTTTTATCCAAACAATCTATAAAAAGTAGTTCATTATAAACACTTAGAATATCAACCTGTCAATTTGACTATGTATCAATGCTTGGCAAAAAATTTGAGAAACAGTTCTAAATATTACCAACATGACATCCGTTTAGAGTTAATCTATTGATATTGTGTTGGTTATATTTATTGGAATAAAATTGAAAACAAATTAGTCGTTCATCACCGACAATTTTTCGGTTAAATGAAATGCAATACTGACAAAAACACAGGTTTAAATATGAATAAGAAAACAAATAAGAGCAATAAAGAGGTTGCTTCTGATAGTTTAGAAAAAGATGAAGTTAAAAAGGTAAATAATGATCAGGAAGAGCAGGTAGAAGAGATTGATGATAACCAGAATATTGATACTGAAAAAATTGGATCTGAAGAAGATCTACCTTCTTGCGAAACAGATATAGAACAATTAGAAGCTACAATTGCTGACTTAAAAGACAAACATTTACGTTTATTTTCAGAATTTGATAATTACCGCAAACGCACCAATAAAGAACGTGTTGAATTGTTCAAGACAGCATCTTCAGAAATGATTATTGATTTGCTTAGCGTTCTCGATGATTTTGACCGAGCCGAAAAATCGTTTGAAACAGCAACCGATTGTGTTGCCGTAAAAGAAGGATTTGAATTAATTCATTCGAAGCTTAAAAAACTTCTTACTAAAAAAGGCTTAGAAAATATGGATTCTCTAGGGAAAGATTTTGATACGGATTTTCATGAAGCAATAACTGAAATACCTGCTCCATCGAAAAAACTTAAATCTAAAGTAGTAGATGTTGTAGAAAAAGGATATCGCTTAAACGGTAAAGTCCTTCGATTTGCTAAAGTAGTGGTAGGAAAATAAGCTAAAATAAGCCAAAAGAAATGAGCAAAAGAGATTTTTACGATATATTAGGTGTAGACAAAAATGCATCGGAAGCCGAGCTAAAAAAAGCTTACCGTAAGGTTGCTATTAAATATCATCCTGATAAAAACCCCGATGATGCTAGCGCTGAAGGTAAATTTAAAGAAGCTGCAGAAGCTTTTGATGTTTTAAGTAATCCGCAAAAGAAACAGCGCTACGATCAATTTGGTCATGCAGGTGTTGGAGGCGCTGCAAATGGTGGTGGTTTCAGCGGTGGCGGCATGAATATGGAAGATATTTTCAGTCATTTTGGCGATATTTTTGGCGGTGGATTTGGTGGCGGCTTCAGCGGCGGCGGAAGTCGACGAAGTGTGAATCGCGGTTCTAATCTTCGCATAAAAGTTAAACTAACACTTGAAGAAATTGTAAAAGGTGCCGATAAAAAAGTTAAAGTTACTAAATATGTAGGTTGCGATATTTGCGATGGAACTGGAGCCGAAAGTGGTGGAACACATACTTGTAGTACTTGTCATGGCACAGGTCAGGTTACTCGTATTGTAAACAGTTTCCTCGGTCAAATGCAAACTGCAACAACTTGTCCGCAATGTGGCGGAGAAGGTCAACTTATTAAAAACAAATGTAAAAGTTGTCACGGAAACGGAATTGTAAAAGGTGAAGAATTGATTTCGCTTTCTATTCCTGGCGGAGTTGCCGAAGGTATGCAACTTTCAGTTTCCGGTAAGGGAAATGCTGCCGCTCGCGGCGGTGTCCCCGGCGATTTGATAGTACTTATTGAAGAAATTGCTCATCCTGATTTAGTTAGAGACGGAAGTAATTTATTACACGATCATTTTATAAGCTTCCCGAATGCTGCTTTAGGTTGTACTATTGATGTGCCAACTGTTGAAGGATTTGCTAAAGTAAAAGTTGATCCCGGAACACAACCGGGAAAAGTTCTACGACTAAAAGGCAAAGGTTTACCCGATGTTAATTCTTATGGTCGCGGTGATTTACTTGTTACAATAAATGCTTGGGTACCAAAGAAACTAGATGCAACTGAACGCGAGATGCTTAACAAACTCAACCAATCTAAGAATTTCAAACCTAATCCCGACGGCAATGAAAAAGGATTCTTTCATCGCATGCGGGAATATTTTAGGTAAAAATGACTGTAATCAAAAAAAACCAAAGCACTCTTGTTTTGGTTTTTTTTGTGATTTAAGTTTGAAAAAAAATAATTTACTATATAGCCCAGAAAGATTCCTATTTCTTATCGGTAGATAATTCAAACATTCCTTGAAAACTATTCGGTAAGAAAACTTTATCACTCGGATTGCTAGAGATTGCTTTCATTCCGTCGATATATTTTTGAGACATTATTATTTGACTGGCGACTTCGGAACTTGTGTTTTCTTTCAATTTTGAAATATAGAAACTTTCTGCTTCCGCAATTAATATTAAAGCATCGGCTTGAGCTTGAGCTCTGACAAGGGTTGCATTTGCCTCTGCAGTTGCTATAGTTACCGTTGCTGATGCTTCGCCTTCTGCTTCTGCAATCAAAGCGCGTTTTTTTCTTTCCGCTGTCATTTCTTGCATCATTGCTTCGGCAGTTTCACTAGAATAGTTAATTTCCTGAATTTCTACTCGAGAGAATGCAATCCCCCATTTTGAAGCAGTTTCAGCCAATTGAGCTGCAATTCTTTCATTTAAAGATTGTCGTTCCGATAGAATTTGATCTAATTTAATTTTACCAATATTTGCTCTTAATGCATTTAATGCTAAATCTGAAATTGATTTTGGCAAAATATCAATGTCATATACAGCTTTAACAGGATCCGTGATTCTCCAATAAATTGATGCGTTTGCATCAATCGTAACATTATCAAGTGATTGACACTGTCGCGGGGGTGTATCCGTTTGTTGCTCGGATAATTCGATTAAATAGCCGCTTTTATTAGCAACATCTCCCCATTCCTGAACATATTTTATGTTTTCAATTATTGGTAATATAAATCGTAGTCCATCTCTTTGAACTCTTGAATGTTTACCAAACCTTTGAACCAGAACAACGTGGTTCTGGGGAATCGTGTAAATTAAAGCCATGATTTCTTTTTTTTAGATTATTAATTTATTTGATTTTGTATTTAATATTCGGTATCTATTTCCGACAATAATTTCTTTATCTGTTTCAAATTGATGTAGTTCGTCGTTAATAGAAATGAACTTCTCCCCTTCCACTTCTTTTATCACGCCTTCTTTCCCTATAAATCCCTCAATTCCGCCTATGTGTTTTCTAGGGGCAATAAATCTGTCATTTATCTTTTCTATTACTTTTCTCCAGATAGTGTAATGAAAAATAATAAGTGCAAACCAAATTAATACACCAAACAGTATTTGATAAAACAATGGCATATTTATTTCTTTTGCCAAAGTAAAAGTTAGTAATATATAAGCCAAATGCGTTGGGAAATCAGACACGAAAAATATATCTATAAGTATCAGGATTAATGCAGATACAATTAAAATTTCATTTAGTGTCATTCCGAATATTATCATAACTCAAGGTTTTTATTTTTTTATTATTGTATGTTGATTCAATTATTCAAACCAAATTAAAATTACACCCTCAACCGAATGTGTCAAAGTCATTTGAAATGGATGTTTCATGAAACCACAAATCCTTAAAAGGAACCCCTACTCTAATACTATTTTTCCGCATTACGAGCTTTTAGATAAAACACGATGGCAACTAAAAACAGAATAATAAATAATGAAGGAATTAAGTTTGCCCATTCAGATATGTTTTCAAAAACTTTAACATCCACATCATCGCCTTCAATAAAATTCAAATATAAGGTCAGTTCTATCGACTCTTCGGCAAGATAATCAAACTCAAAACCATTTACGGCTCTCCTAATTCCTCCACTTTCCTGAGATTCCGTAGCACTGATATTTTTCCTTACTACTTCAACACCATCCATATCCTTTACATAAAACTCAAAATCAAGATTGGCCCATTGTTGCAAACCCGTTTCTTCATCCGAACCATATACTGAAATAACATAGCTATTACCGATTAATAACGGAATAGTTTCGGAATACGTCGTCGTGTTTGTATAACGTTGATTAAAGATTTCGTGAGACGATTTATACATTTCGGCAAAGATAAATCCTGCTACGGCAATGCAAATTATGATTAGCCACAACTGTTTTTTAGATATTGTTTTCATACTAATTTATTTATACTCTGTCTTTTATTAAAAAGACAGAGTACTATTTATGAATGATTTTATTCTTTATCATTAGTGTCCAATTAAGTTTTATTGACAACAGAATTGCTTATCGGACAATCTAAGTATATAAATTATCGAACTTCAAAAGATTTAACTATAGGGTCTTTTCCTTCTATCATAAGTTGTATTACAACTTCGTAATCTCCGGCAGGCCATCCGTTATTCGGGCGAGAAAGACTGGAATGAACTTCAACGTTAGAACCGTTTGTTCCTGAATTTAAAGTAACTTGATCAATCTCAATTTTAGATTGACCGTAATAATACCAGATAAATTTAATATCGGTACTCTCGGGAGCGTACTTTAATTCACAACTTGCATAAATTTCGGAAGGGTTACCTGTAATAACAGAATTATCCGAACTACAGGCACTTCCATTCATTGAAGTACAAATTTTCCCATCCGAAATAGATGCAGAAGAAAACTCACAACCGCCTGTATAAACAATTAGTGCAATAAATGCCACAATAAAAATTAATACATAGTGTTTCTTTTTCATAATTATTTTTTTAAAGGGTTAGTAAAACTAATTTTATTTTTTTTGAACTGAATTAATTTTTGTACTTATCGGGTGAAACCGCGATATTAAATGCTAATTCGCCGTTTCTATCATAATAATAATAGGCCATAGTAATTTTGTTTTCACGATAAATTTGCAAAGCAGAATTAGATTTAACTTGATCTACCAATAAAGGCTCTAAATATTCTACAGTGCCTTCCAAGTCCATTTCAGAACGAAGGCTATTCAGTAAAGTATAATTGTATTTAAAGGTGTCTCCACCAACTACTTCAGCATTATCTAGTCGAGTTTCACTATCTACCATTACAGGGCAAGTTTTATTTAATTCGTTAGCCGCTTCCTGCATAATTTTTTCAAAACTCGAATTTTTAGCGCTGTTTTTTTGGTGATCATCCTCATAATCTGAATAGTGCCTCTCTTCCTCTCGACGCAATTTTTTCATTTCCTTCTCAGAGATAACTGCAACCATTTTCCCCTTCACCTGAAGTCCTTCAAATAAGTTATTTTCAGCTGCCTGATTCCAGTCTCCGGCATCGCTTCCACTGCTAAAATCATCTTGGGTACTCTCTTCTGCATCTTCAGAAACGGCAAATCTAAATTCATTTACAATTTGACCCGCAATGCTAAACTCTATGTAATAATCGCCTACGGGCCAACCTTTATAAGGCATTGATAAAACCGAATTGTTTGTGCCTTCCGTTTCGAAATCAGGGAATTTATATATTGTTTCATCGATTTTATAATTATTTTGATCGAAAAACCATGCGATCTTCATTTCTTGACCGCTTGCGCCTTCGCCTTTCCAATCAAAAACAGCATAAATATTCTCTGTTTGCGGAAGAAATGTTGTCATTTGATTAAGCACTTGAGTATTGCTTAAAAGTTCATCGCCCATTCTTATATTTGAGATTTCGACACCTTTAAAGGGTTCTATTTCATCGCTAATAGCATTGGTAGTTGCATTGTTCATTCCTCCTAAACCGCCTTCATTACTTGATAAGCCGCCTAATCCGCTTGACGATTCTTCAACTTTTGACCTTCTTTCGTATCCGGGAATTACGAAAGACTGCGCGATGGATTTGACATCTTTTTCATAATATGCCGTCATTGTTGTTGGAATAATCACGCTAAGCGTATATCCTTGACCATTTTGGATTACGTAAAAAACACTTATCCCTACATCAAATCCATTATCACTAACTAAATAAGTTCCATTTTTACCAGGGATTCCATTAGTTGAAGTCTTGTTAACCAAATCAACTCTTTGACTGCCTTTAGGCAAATAATTTTCTTCATACACCTCTACCAATAAATCTATGGATAATCCCGGACTTGCTTTAAACGCTCTTAATTGGATAAAAGCCATTTCATCGGGACTAAGAAAATCATAGACTTTATCGGTTCCGTCCATCGCATTATTCGACTTCCAATGATCGGGAACAGTGATTTTAAATTTATACTGTTTATCGTCTATATCTTTGGCATTAAGCGTAATAGAAATAAACATCAGCCCGATTATCGCGCCTAAATAAAGAATTGATTTATTGTATTTCATAACATTAGATTTAATTTTTCATCGTATTTATCCTTCTTATCAATTCAGGATTAAAAACCCACATAAAGCACATTAAATACACCCTCTTTAGAGAGGAAGCCAAATGGAATTTTATTCTGGTTTATTTTCTGTTTAATATCATTATTCATATTCCACTCACTTTGATAGCCTTCTATTTGCCAACTTTTAAAACTACTATCAACAACATTAAGTAGAAGTGTATAATAAAAATCTCCATATAATGTAATGCCTACCGGAATGAAACCCTGATCTAAATAGGGTTTTATGTTTTTTGATGCTTCGCGTAAATTTTGAGAAGATTCCACCAATTGCCAGGCCGACGCCTTCCCATCTCCTTTGATAAAAATAACGTACAAACCCTTATTATCCGAAGTAATACCCATTGGCATATAGCCTTCGTTTTGGATTTTAGCCGTAATGCCATTTGAGATCTCATTGGAGGTTTTGTAGTATTCAATAGCCCATGCTTGCACATTGAATAAATTCTGATTCAGATACATAATATGAACTTCATTGTTTACCAGATTAAATCCAATGGGGCTTACACCACCCGCCATATCGTTATCAATCTTATTTGATAGTGATTGATTATTTACATTGTACGACTTGATAAATGAGCTTAATGCAGCGCTGGAATTCCCAACATTCGAATTCGAAATATATGTATTGGTTGCTTGATTATTATTTACAAAACGTTTTTTAGTTTTAGACTCATTATCAACTCCCTCATTGGACGTGGGAGTATTTTTTTCCTTAGGCAGAGATGATTTATTATTTATATCAGTTTGCTTTTCTTTATTTTCGACAACTTCATGATCATAATTATTATTTTTTACAGCATTTGACCATGTATCCCATTCACCTTTAATAAACTTCGATCGAAATTGATTATAGAGTTTTTCATCTTTATATTGATATATTTGATTATTTGTAATCACCCAACCAAGATATGGTCCATTAAATTGCAAACTGGTAAATGTACCTGTTTCACCATTAATTGTCTCTTTTTTCCATGTTTTACCTCCATCAATAGTATGCATAAGCAGGCCTTTGTCTCCACAAATCCATCCATTCCAGGGATCAGTAAATTGAATATCATTAAGATTTGTTCCTCCTTGCTTTGCCTTTTGATAATAATCCCATGAAACTCCACCATCTTTTGTAAACATAATTAGGTTATTGGCTCCAACTATCCAACCATTATTTTCATCTATAAACCACATTGCATTTACAGCCATACGAGAGTTTTTTAGACCAGCTGCCACTTCCGTTGGATGCCAATTATTACCACCATCTTTTGTGTAATAAATAAGAGGCATCTCAGATGGATAATAGGTACCATTACATAAAATCCAACCATTATCATTTCCCACAAACTGAACGCCCACAAGGTGTTTTCTAATAAAGCCGGATTTTAAATCCCAACTATTTCCTCCATTTTTTGAATAAAGTACAGTTCCATTATTACCAACACACCATCCATTTTTTTCATTAATGAAATAAATATCATTTAAATCTAAAGATGTTCCTGAATTCTGTTTTTTCCAAAACGCTTCAAGAGCTGCGTTTTCGTTAAAAGCAATACCTCCCCGTTTCCCACATATCCAAATATGTTTCCTATCAAGAGAAAAAATACCATTTGCATCACTGCCCATACTGTGCGATGACCGTGATTTTTGATGATAATAAATCCGATGAACGTTGGGTGCGTACTGTGATGAACTAATACTACCTGTTATAAAAACCATTTCTTCCTTACCTGATGAAGATATAGAAGTAGTATAATAACCATCAATGGTATTTTGCTTAATCCATTTTGCCTGAGGAAGTGTATATGGAATTTTTCCATTTGAAGAATTTGATTTTTTGG
>JAQIBR010000081.1 GCA_027858955.1 Bacteroidales bacterium | reverse complement strand
TGTTTTTTTTTTGTTTCGTACAAATCAATCTATTTTTATAATTGCCTGCAAAAATACGCAATTCTTAACATCGACATTTAATACTTTGCAATTATGGCAAAATATTATTTTGTCCGGAGAACTCCTTTGGAGATGTGTAAGCGAACAAGTGCGACTTTATTGACAGTAATAAACTTTCTTGCCATCAAAGTTAATACCTGTATTGAGCATGGCCGAAATGCCTGTATTGAGCGATGCCGAAATAAGGTTTGTTTCTGTGTTTCCATTTTTTCTATTAAGGTCAAAATTTTAGAAAAAAATAAGGTTTATTTAATATCTTCTGTTTTCCACTTTACATAGGTGAATTATTTTTTTTAAAACCTTATATTCAATTTCTTAACCTTAGTAAAAAAGCAAATAATAGACAATCTAAAACCTTATTACTTTATTTATCGATGTTTTCAATTATAATAGGTCTTCGGAGAAATGTTGTAAAAACAAAATGAGACTTAAAATTTACGAAATCCCATAATTTCGCGTACGTCTTTAATAGTTTGAGCTGCGCTTTCTCTTGCTTTTTCTGCTCCTAAACGTGTTACTTTACTAAGATATTCAGTATTTTCATACATATCTTTTATTCTTTCGCGATAAGGATTTGTAAAATTAATAACATCTTCGGCTAATTGCTTTTTCATATCACCATAACGAATGTCACAGCTATTCCAAAGTGCATCGAAATGAGAAATGGTATCGGCTGTAGAAACAACTTTCATTAAATCAAAAAGGTTTTGAATAACGATGGGCTTTTCTTGATTCGCTTCAGTAGGACCGCTATCAGTAACTGCTCGCATTATTTTCTTACGAATCGATTTAGGATCTTCTGCTAAAAAGATGGCATTGCCTTCACCTTCCGATTTCCCCATTTTTCCGCTACCATCCAAACCTGGAATTTTAACAAGGCTTTCACCGAAGTTATAAGCTTGAGGGATAGGAAAATAATCATTTTTATACATCCTATTGAAGCGACGAGCAAAGGTACGCATCATTTCAAGATTTTGTTCCTGATCTTTGCCTACAGGAACCTTAGCAGCTTTGTGAATAATTACATCAGCTGCCATTAAAGTTGGATACGTAAGTAATCCTGCATTCACATTATCAGGCTGTTGCCTTACTTTATCTTTAAAAGATGTTACTCTCTCCAGCTCGCCTAAATAAGCATTCATATTAAGCAATAAATATAATTCTGTCACTTCCGGAATATCGCTTTGCACATAAATACATGCTTTTTCAGGATCGATGCCACAGGCTAAATATTCAGCCAATACTGTGCGTACATTATCATGCAAATTAGCAGGAGTTGGATGAGTAGTTAAAGAATGATAATCGGCAATAAAAAAATAGGAATTACTATTTTCCTGCATCTTTACAAAGTTCTTAACTGCCCCAAAATAATTCCCTAAATGTAAATTGCCCGTTGGCCTAATTCCACTAACTACTGTCTCCATAATAAATGTTTATTGGCGGCAAATTTAAGTATTCTAGCTCGAAGAAACGCTATTTTTTCGATTCAGCACAAAAAGTTCCTTGCGTTACCCTTATAAAATTAAAAAACCCACCCGACAAATCGGATGGGTTTATGAGAAATTAAACAACTACTTTTTAAAATTCTTAAATATCTTTTTTGGCCAAATAAAAATCAACCATTTCGTATTTGCTGGCAATGCGCTCGTTCATTTCGTCTAAAGTTTTTGGCGATGGAACTATCGCTTTCTGGCCTCTTACCCAATCTAATGGTAATGCAACTTTTTTATCATCAGCAACTTGCAATGCATCTAAAGCGCGAAGGATTTCATTCATATTACGACCAACATTCAATGGATAATACATAACCAAACGAATTTTTTTCTTAGGATCGATAAAGAATACGGCGCGAACAGCAGCAGTTTCGCTTTCGCCCGGCTGCAACATACCATATAATTTAGATACTTTCATATCGATATCGGCAATGATTGGGAAATCGAAATAAACACCAGTTTTTTCACGTACATTTTGCACCCAAGCTAGGTGAGAATGAATACTATCAATGCTTAATCCCATTAATTCTGTGTTCAAGGCGTCGAATTCTCCTTTACGTTGTGCAAAACCTGTCATCTCAGTTGTACAAACAGGTGTAAAATCTGCAGGGTGAGAAAATAATACTACCCATTTGTTTTTTGCGAAATCGGAAAATTTAATGCTCCCTTTTGTTGTTACAGCTGTAAAATCTGGAGCCTGATCTCCAATTACTGGCATTTTTGCTACTTGTACTTGATCTTCCATAAGTTTTAGTTTTTTATTTTAATTAAATTAATATTATTTCTTGTTTGATGATGCAAAGATAAGCTCAAAATACATATATGTCAAATCAATTTTTTTGATCATATCATAGATTTTATCTATATTTGCAATATGACAACTTTAATACAATTGGAATACATAGTGGCTGTAGATACTTACAGACATTTTGCCACAGCTGCAGACAAATGTTTTGTTACTCAGCCAACATTAAGTATGCAGATAAAAAAACTGGAAGATCAGTTGGGTTTAGTTATTTTTGATCGCACTAGGCAACCCGTTGTCCCTACTATGTTGGGAGAAAAAGTGATAGAGCAAGCCAGAACAGTTTTGCTCGAAAACTCTCGAATACATCAAATAATTAAAGAAGAAAAAGAAGACATTAGCGGTGAAATTCGTATCGGCATTATCCCTACTATTTCACCTTATCTTCTGCCCCTGTTTACGGGAAAGCTTAAAGCCAAATTCCCAAAAGTAAAAATTAAAGTAGAAGAATTAGTAACTGAACGCATTGAATATCAGCTTAAAAAAGACTTGCTTGATGTGGGCATTTTGGTCACGCCTTTACATAATCCGGGTATTATAGAGCATCCTTTGTATTATGAAGAGATGATGGTTTATTCAAACCTAAAGCATCAATTTGCAGTTCAGCCAATCATTGATATCAAAGACATTGCAACTCCTGAAATTTGGTTGCTAAGCGATGGTCATTGTTTTCGCCATCAGGTGATTAATCTTTGCGATATCCAAAACTTTGAATCAGATGCTTTACCTTTTGAGTTTGAAGGCGGAAATTTAGATACTTTAATGCGAATTATTGACAGAGAAGGAGGTTACACGTTAATTCCTGAGCTGAGCGGATTGGAGTTTCAAGGCGAAAGAGCAAAGCAAGTCCGTAAATTTGATGACATTACACCGCTTAGAGAAGTGGCTTTGGTTTATACAAGAAAATTCGCAAAAACAAAACTTATCGAAGGTCTAGCTCAGACTATACAAGAATCTATTCCAGAGCATATGTTAGATAAAAATCGCGGAACAATAGTGGAGTGGAAATAAAAAAAGCTGCGCAAAAAAATTGCTCAGCTTTTTAAAGACAAATATGAGAAAATTATTTTTCTGTAACTTCACTAAATGCATCTTCAATATCGCTAGGCGTACTCATTATTTTCATAAAAGTACCCATTGTTAATTCCGGCCAATACAAAGCAATTCTGTATTTTCCGTGCAACATGGTCACCTCTTTTCCCTGTAAAATGATTTCATATGGTAATGCAGCAAGATGGCTTTCGCCGATAATAGGTAAATATTTTGCTTCTCCCTTTTCGGTATCATTAAAAGCAAGTCCAAATACTGCAACTTTCTTTTCAGAATAAATCTGTTCATAAACCTTTTTAACATTGCTAGAACCAGCTAATTTAGCTTGGATATGAGCTAAACCATCTTCAAAACTAGCATAAGTTTCCAATTCAACTGGATCATCAAAATAAGGCATCATAATTTTATAATGATAGTTCATAAGTTTTTCGGCATCCAATTCTCCGCCAAAGGGACTAAGATTTCCATAAATTTCGGAAAGCACAAGTTTAGCATCTTTATCAATTTCTCCTAAAATATCCAACTGTGTTTTAATATCTTCTCTGAAATATGCATAGAACATATACATTGGATTTTGAAGGCTGACGATTACGCCATCTGCAGTTTTTTGTAAAGCAATTTTAAGAACCGATGCCAATGCTCCACGATCTTCAAAAGAAAGACTTGTTTTTTGCAAATCGCTACGTGTAAAACATATAACCAACAGATCATTTGATTGCATTGGATTGTATTGACCCACTAATTCAAAATCTTTAGACTCTAATCCACTAATAATTTCTTCACTAAGGATCATTATAGATTTTTCCTGAGGGCTCGTTTTCACGAACGGAGAAAATGCTTGTTGAGCCATACTTAAACCAAAAGTTAGCATCACAAAAGCTATTGTTGCAAGAATTTTGTTTTTCATAATATTTAATATTTAATCATTTAGTTGTATAGATATAAGAATTCAAATATATAGAAAATTAAATATTTATGTTATTTTTTTAACAATAATATATGTTTCTAGCTATGAACTATGAAAACTGATAGCAAAAAGCAAAAAAAAACGTTAATTGTTTTGCAAATAACAAAGAAGATATTACTTTTGTATTGTTTTTATATAAACAATGTTATTTACTTAACATTATTATTAAATAAATTTTTGTTTATAATTTAGGTTTTTTGGTTTTGCCTCTCGAGTGGTTTCGAGAGGCTATTTTTTTTCTCTAAAAAATCAGTTGTATCTTTGAAAGAAGAACTAATAATATGAATTGTAAATATCTCATTGCTGCTTTCTTATTTCTAAATACTTACAATCTTTTCGGTCAAGCTTATACATTGATGATTTTAAAAACCAGCTAAGCGTTACAAAATCGAATAAGAGAGGAATTGCTTTTAAACAATTAGGAATTATCGATTTAGGATTTAATAGTCTGATCAGCCTCCCCGATTTAAGCGCAATAGAAACACTCTACGAAGTTGATTTGCAAGAAAACAATATAGAACAAGTCCCAATGAAATTATTGTTAATGCCGGAGATAAAAAAAGTTTTCCTTACAGGTAATCCTTTTATATTAAAGACTGCTGAAATAGAGGAATTTCAAAAACTTTTAGATGATCTTGCAAAAAATAATGTTCGTGTATTTTTTTAGTTCCTTTTCCCTACTTTTGCTCTGATGAAACGCTACCAAAATCTAATCCAATCTGTCCTTTCGGGTGTCTTGTTCGGCCTAGCATGGCCGCCAAATGGCATACCTTTTATCTTGTTTCTTGCTTTTGTTCCTCTTCTTTTGTTAGAAGATAATATTGCAAAAGATTTAGGCGGAGCCAAGACGTGGCGAGTAATAGGCAATGCTTATCTTGCATTTATTGTTTGGCATATCATTAGTGTTTGGTGGATTTGGAATGCATCTTCCTATGGCTCTATATTGGCTATTCTTTTAAATGCATCATTTATGGCTATTGCTTTTGGCCTGTATTCGTTTACAAAAAAATATTTTAATAAACGTGAAGTACCTTATTTTCTTTTAATAATTTTTTGGATTGCTTTTGAATATTTTCATCTCGATTGGCCATTGTCTTTTCCTTGGTTAAATATTGGCAACGCCTTTGCCAAATATCCTTCACTTATCCAATGGTACGAATACACTGGTATTTTTGGCGGAAGTCTCTGGATTTTACTATCAAACATTGGGGTCTACAAAATTTACAGATTAAACATATCCAAAATACAATACAAAAAAACCCTTGTTTATAGCTTCTACCTGATTACTTTAATCGCTCTCCCAATAGTATTATCTACATTTCGGTACAACAACTATGTAGAGACAGAAAATCCTGTGGATATAGTTGTGGTTCAACCAAATATGGATCCTTATAGTGAGCAATACGATGCACCTCCTCAGGAAGTAATTCATAGGATAATTAGGTTAAGCGAACCCTTACTTGATACAAATACTATTTTCTTACTTGCACCTGAATCTGCAATTCAAGAACATTTACAGGAACCAGACTTTAATTATTCAACAAGTTTGGGGTCAAGAACTATTTCAATTCCTTTGCTAAAATATTTCTTAGCCGATTATCCAAATATAAATTTATTGATTGGTCTCTCCTCTTATAAATTTTTAGATGAGCCGACAATCACCGCAAGGACAACAAATTCAGGAGCCATATATGATGAGTACAATACGGCTTTGTATTTAAATCGATTTGATAATCGAGAACATTATCACAAATCAAAATTTGTTCCTGGTGCCGAGATGATGCCCTTTCAAAAGCTTTTAGCACCTTTTCAGCAAATTGCTTTTGATTTAGGTGGAACCGTAGGTAGCCTTGGATATGATACTGAACGTAAGGTATTTACTTCTGTCGATGGCCGTTTTAAAATTGGTCCTATGATTTGTTTTGAGTCTGTTTTTGGAGAATTTACAAACGGCTATGTACAAAACGGGGCTCAGCTTTTAGGTATAATTACTAACGATGGTTGGTGGGGAAATACTTCAGGATATAAACAACATTTGATGTTTGCTTCTTTGAGAGCCATTGAAACTCGTCGCAGTATTGCACGCTCAGCAAATACAGGCACCTCATGCTACATTAATCAACGCGGTGATATTTATGATAAAACCGAATATTGGGTGCAAGATGCACGTAAAGCAACCATTAACGCAAATGATGCTATAACTTTTTATGTTCGCTATGGAGATTATATCGGTCGGTTATCATCTTTTGTAGCTGTGCTTTTTCTGCTTATAAGTTTTTCTATGATGCTTCGCAAACGAGTAAATTAGTGGCCTGAAAACCTAGTTCAAGTTCTATTCAAAGCAATTATTTGTACTTTTGCAGCCTAAATTTTAATTTATGTTTGAGAATCGAGAAAAGCGTACCGAACTTTCGGAATTAGGTGAGTTTAAATTAATTGATCGCCTTACTAAAAATGTAGCTAATCGTCAAAAGTCTACAATTTTAGGTATCGGTGATGATGCCGCTATCTTAAACTTTGATGGGAAACAAGTTTTACTTTCAACTGATTTATTGATTGAAGGAATCCATTTCGATATGAGTTACATGCCTTTAAAGCATTTGGGTTATAAAGCGGTGATGGTAAATATTTCAGATATTGCCGCTATGAATGGAACTCCAACTCAGATAGCTGTTGGCTTGGCTGTATCAAACCGTTATTCTGTTGAAGCTTTGGAAGAAATATATGCTGGAATGTTATTGGCCTGCTTAAAACACAATATTGATTTGGTAGGTGGCGATACAACTTCTAGCACAAGTGGATTAATGCTTTCAATTACTGTTCTCGGCGAAGCTGCTCCAAAAGATATCGTGAGAAGAAGTACAGCAAAGTCTGGTGATTTAATAGTAGTTAGTGGTGATTTGGGTGCTGCATATACCGGATTACTTTTATTAGAACGCGAAAAAGAAGTTTTCGCTAAAGATCCTAGCATCCAACCTGAATTAGATAGCTATCCTTACGTTCTTGAGCGTATATTACGCCCGGAGGCACGTGTAGATATGGTAATGCGTTTTGCAGATATGGATTTAATTCCAACATCTATGATTGATATTTCTGATGGATTAGCCTCAGAAATTATGCATCTTTGCGAAGAATCTGCCTTAGGTTGCCAATTATACGAAGATAAAATTCCCATTGATCCTCAAACCGTTACAGTTGCCGAATTATTTAATATTCATCCCGTAACCTGTGCATTAAACGGCGGCGAAGATTATGAGCTCTTATTTACGGTTAGCCAAAATGATTTTGAAAAGATAAATGGTCAGGGTGAATTTTATATTATTGGTCATATGACTGAAACAGGATCGCCAAAAAGCTTGATTACAACTTCCGGCGAAGCTATTCCTCTAACGGCTCAAGGTTGGGACGGGATTAAAAAAGACGATAAGGCTTAGGTTCCATCTAATATTGTTAACTAATTCGAGTTCGAAAATGAGTCCTCGTAATCAACATATTGATCAATTAGATCTTCAAATCAGGAGTCTGCCTCAATCACCCGGAGTTTACCAGTATTTTGATGATCAGAATCGAATAATCTATGTTGGGAAGGCTAAAGATTTAAAAAAGAGAGTTGCTTCATATTTCAATAAAGAAAAAAGTGCCAGTGGAAAACTGCGTGTTTTAGTTTCCAAAATCGCTCGAATTGAATTTATGGTTGTTGACACAGAACTTGATGCACTTTTACTGGAAAACAACTTAATCAAAAAATATCAACCTCGATATAACATTCTACTCAAAGATGACAAAACATTTCCTTGGATTTGTGTTAAAAATGAGCCATTTCCGCGCATATTTTCAACTAGAAATTTGATTACTGACGGCAGTGAATATTTTGGTCCATACGCTTCCGGAAAAATGATGCATACAATTCTGGATTTAGTTAGGCAACTCTACCCTATCCGAAGTTGTAAACTTCAATTGAATAAGCACAATATTGCAGCAGGCAAATTCACAGTATGCCTTGATTATCACATTGGAAAATGTCTTGGCCCATGCGTTGGCAAGCAAAGCGAAGAAGAATATTTGGAAAGCATTCAGGAAATTAGAAACATTATTAAAGGAGATATTGTCTCTGTTATTTCAAACCTTAAAGGGAAGATGATGGTTTATGCCAAAGAATTGAAATTTGAGAAAGCTCAATTACTTAAGGAAAGAATTGATATTTTAACTTCATATAGAAGTAAATCGTTAGTAGTAAACCCCAAAATTCATAATGTGGATGTTTTTTCATTCATATTAGAACAAGAAAGCGCATTTGTTAATTTCTTGAAAATTATAAATGGCGCAATAGTTCAAACACATACTATCGAATTAAAAAAGCGTCTTGATGAAACAAATGTGCAACTACTGGAAATGGCTATGGCCGAGTTATATTCGCGTTTTGGGAGTAATTCTATTGAAATCATTCTCCCATTTAAAATCGAGCTATCATTTCCCAACTCAAAAATTACAATTCCTCAAAAAGGTGATAAAAAACAATTACTTGATTTATCAATGCGCAATGCACGTTTTTATCAGCTTGAGCGACAAAAACGAAAAGATTTAGTTGATCCTAATCGTCACAGCAAAAGAATTTTGCAACAACTACAAGAAGATCTTAGAATGGATGTTCTTCCTGAACATATCGAATGTTTCGACAACTCCAACTTACAAGGCGATTATCCTGTTGCAGCTATGGTGATGTTCAAAAATGCAAAACCTTATAAAAAGGGATATCGGCATTACAATATTAAAACAGTTGAGGGACCCGATGATTTTCATTCAATGGAAGAAGTTGTTTACCGCAGGTATAAACGTTTGCTCGATGAAAAAGAGCATCTTCCACAACTAATAGTTGTTGATGGCGGCAAAGGACAATTGAGTGCTTCAGTACGTAGTTTGGAGAAGTTAGATTTACGTGGAAAAATTACTATTATCGGCATTGCAAAAAAGCTGGAAGAAATATATTTTCCTGACGACAGTTTGCCTTTATACATAAATAAAAAATCGGAAAGCCTAAAACTAATCCAACAACTACGCGATGAAGCACATCGCTTTGGAATTACACATCATCGAAATAAACGCGACAAAGGGACTCTTAAAACAGAACTCACCGAAATTAAAGGCATAGGCACTCAAACTGCTAATCATTTACTCCGCGAATTTGGATCAGTTACCAAAATAAAAAAACAAGATAAAGATTCTATTTCCACGGTAATTGGGCAAGCAAAAGCAAGGATTATCTTCGAATATTTTCAGAAAAAGGCATAAAAAAACCCCGTCAGTTAGTTGAACAACGGGGATAATTTTTTATTGTAAGGTAAATTTTATCGGCATTCTATACTGAACACGAACGGGTTTACCACGTTGTTTTCCTGGAGTCCATTTTGGCATCATTTTAATTACGCGAACAGCTTCTTCGTCGCAACCACCGCCAATACCACGGAGTATCTGAACATCGGTAACACTTCCATCACGTTCAACAACAAAAGTTACAAACACACGACCACTAATACCGCTTTCTTTTGCCATACGGGGATAATCAATATTATTCCCAATAAATTTGTACATAGCCGCTTCACCACCTGGGAATTCGGGCATGTTTTCAACAACTAAGAAAATATGTTGTTCTTCGATTTCTTCTTCTTCTTCCACAAATTGAAATTCTACCATTGCGTCATCTTCGTCAAAATCGATATTTATTTCAATATCGTCTTCAACCTCAACATCATCCTCTACCACATTAATAATTGTTACTTGTGGTGGTGGTTTTGGTGGTGGTGGTTTCACTTTCTGCTCTGTAATTGGAATAATCTCTTCCTGAGTATCATCTACAGTGCGCTCAAGATTTGTATATTCAACTTTATCATACGATTTGTACTCAAAAGCAAAGAATACCAAAGCCAAGGCTAGTACAAAGCCTATTTCTAAGAACAAGGTTCTTTTATTCTCCAAATTTGCTTTGTCGGATTTTTTTTGTTCCATAATTATGTTTTTTTTGCGGCTTTAAAAAATCTAATTTTAAGCTGCTAAATTATTAATAATTTGCTTTGTATCTATCAGTATGTTCAAAAAATCTATTTTGGCCACAAATTCTAGCTTTATCCTTCTACCATATTTTTATAATCATCGCTACTTAACAAATCTTCGAATTCAGATGTGTCACTCGCTTTAACTTTAACTATCCAACCTTTCCCGTAAGGATCTTGGTTAACCAATTCAGGCGTAGCTTCAAGTTCTTCGTTAAAAGCAATAACATCTCCAGAAATCGGCATAAACAAATCAGATACTGTTTTAACTGCTTCAATTGTGCCGAAGACTTCTTCTTTGTCTAATTTCTCACCAACAGTCTCAACTTCTATAAAAACAATGTCACCCAATTCGCCTTGTGCAAAATCAGTAATACCAATAGTAGCTTCATCGCCATCAATTAAGATCCATTCATGATCTTTAGTGTACTTTAAATTTTCTTGAATATTCATGTCTATAAGTTATATATCAGCAAATTGCGTCCAAATATTTCTTTAAAATTTGTTCATCAACAAACTAAATGCAATATTATTAATATTTTTTGGTTTTTTAAAGTTGATAACAAAGATAATTGTATATAAATAAAGAACTAAGGCAATTTTATATTCTTAGTAAAAACAAAAAACATACCACGATTACCATTTACATCTTCAAATGTTAAAATATTAAAGAAATAAGTAGGGAAAAAATTCCTAATTTTGTTTCAAAGAGTGATTATGGCTGATAGCAATAAATTCAATTATATAATTGATCTGGATGCTGAGAAAAAGCAAATTAAAAGCAAATACAGATCTTTACTCAAAGCTTGGCGACCTAAAGAAGCAACAAAAGAAAGAGATCGAAAACTTATTATAAAAGCTTTTAAAGTAGCTCTTGAGGCTCATCAAGGAATGCGACGTCGTAGTGGCGAACCCTATATTTTCCATCCTCTTGAGGTGGCTCTGATATGCGTT
This sequence comes from Bacteroidales bacterium, assembly GCA_027858955.1. Lineage (GTDB taxonomy): Bacteria > Bacteroidota > Bacteroidia > Bacteroidales > UBA12170 > UBA12170. Next base: position 9,299 of record JAQIBR010000081.1, on the reverse strand, counting down.
AATGAAATTGGCCTTGGAACAAAATCAATTGTGAGTTCACTTCTACACGATGTAGTAGAAGATACTGATTACACATTAGAAGATATTCGTTCGTTATTCGGCGAAAAAATAGCTCAGATAATAGATGGCTTAACAAAAATTAGGGAGATTTTTGGTAATCAACCTGTAGAATCTATGCAAGCCGAAAATTTTAAACGTCTATTGCTTACGCTCTCAGATGATGTGCGTGTAATTCTCATCAAGCTTGCTGACCGATTGCACAATATGCGAACGCTTGATGGATTGCCTAAGGAAAAGCAACTTAAGATTGCTTCAGAAACCACATTTTTGTATGCCCCTTTGGCTCATCGATTAGGCCTACATGCTATTAAAAGCGAATTGGAAGATTTGGCTTTAAGTTATACAGATTCAGAAGCTTTTAATTCTGTAATTACCAATTTGCGCGACAGTAAAAGCGAAAGAAACAAATTTATCCGCAACTTTGTTCGCCCAATCAAGGCTGAGCTCGACCGTCAAGGTATTAGATATCAGATTGCTAATAGGGAAAAATCCATTTCTTCGATATGGCGAAAGATGAAAAGTAAAGGGGTTCCTTTTAATGAAGTCTATGATGTTTTTGCTGTCCGATTAATAATTGATACCCCAATAGAATTCGAAAAGAGCGTTTGCTTAAATGTATATTCCATAATTACAGATCATTATCTACCTAACAGACAGCGCTTTAGGGATTGGATATCAACTCCAAAAGCCAATGGATACGAATCTTTACACACCACCGTTATGAGTAAATCTGGTCGGTGGGTGGAAGTTCAAATAAGATCCACTCGAATGGATGAAATTGCTGAAAAAGGTTATGCAGCCCACTGGAAATACAAATCAAATGTAAAAAAAGTTGAAGGTGGATTAGACGTATGGCTTGAAAAAGTACGCGAGCTTCTTCATGGGAGCGAAATAGATGCTTTAGACTTTATGAGTGAGTTTAAATTGAACTTATTCTCTAAAGAGATAATGGTTTTCACTCCAAAAGGCGATGTGAAAACTTTACCCTTAGGAGCTACCGCTCTCGACTTTGCTTATAGCATTCACTCTGAAGTAGGAAATAAATGTATTGCCGCAAAAGTTAATCATAAGGTTGTTCCTTTAGATTATGTATTAAAACAAGGAGATCAAGTACAAATTTTAACGTCTGACACTCACCGACCTAATGATGAGTGGTTTTCATACCTGAAGACTGCTCGTGCAAAAAGCAGTTTGAAAACAGCCATTAAAGAGCTGAAGAAACAGGATATAGAGCAGGGCAGATTACAATTGGCTCTTATTTTCGGAAATTTGAAAGTAGAAAACACGCGTGAAAATCGTTTGAAATTATCCACCTACTTGAATTGCCAATCAAAAGTAGATTTTTATTATAAACTTGCGCATGGAGAAATAGAAGAGCGAACAATCCGAGATTGTTTCGAAATCGTAGAAGGTTTTAATTGGAAAAAATATATTCCTTTTTGGCGACCTAAAACTGATGCGAATAAAAATCTGAAGAATATCATTCAAGATGAATTAAAGAAAAATCCCGACAATTTATTGTTGAATAAAAATATTAAAGAATTAAAATTTAAAGTAGCCGATTGCTGTAACCCAATACCGGGAGATGATGTAATTGGTATAAACCTATCAGGGAAACCTATACAAATCCATCGTACAAATTGCGAAATTGCTATTTCTTTGATGTCAACTTTTGGCAATCAAATTATTAAAGCCAAATGGAATGCTGGAGAAGATATAGGATTTTTGGCAGGTATTAAAATTTCCGCTAACGATTCTTTTGGTTTAGTATCATCTATAGTCGGAGTTATTACTAAGGAATACAACATCAATATTCGCACTTTTCATATTAGGAGTTCAGGTGGCACAGCAGATGGAACAATAACACTTTATGTTTCGAATAACAGTACGCTTAAGAAAATGATTAAAAATATAAATGCTCTGGTTGGAGTAAATTCGGTTGTTAGAATAGATGAAATTAAGGAGTATCATTAAACATCTCCACAAAATAATTCCAAACAGTATCTTGTGGTGGGTTGGCCTTAAGCTTTAGGGGTTCTTTTTTAACAGGATGAATAAATTTGATGTATCGAGCATGCAAATGAATTGAAAGGTCTTTATTTGCTCTGTCAAAACCATATTTTACATCCCCTTTAATTGCACATCCAATATAAGCCAATTGACACCTAATTTGATGATGGCGACCTGTTAATAGCTCAATTTCAAGCAAATGATACCGATCGCTCTTTCCAACATAAGTGTATTTAAGTTCGGCCTTTTTAGCACCTGAAGTATCAGTACCTACAACATAGGACTTATTTTGCTTCTCGTTCTTTTTAAGGAAATTGATTATTAGACCTTGACTTTCAGGCGGTGGGTTCTGAACTATTGCCCAGTATTTTTTTGTTAAATCACGCTCCTGAAATAGTTTTGATAATCGCCTGCCCGCTTTATCGGTTTTTGCAAAAACCACTAATCCGCTAGTTGGTCTGTCTAAACGATGAACCAATCCCAAATAAACATTTCCAAGTTTATTGTATTTCTCCTTTAAATAAGATTTCAATAGCTCAGTTAAAGGTATGTCACCGGTTTTATCTCCTTGTACTATTTGAGACGGTTTTTTGTTCAGAACCAGTAAATGATTGTCTTCGTAAATTATATCGACATTGTATTTTTTTTGTAATTCGCACATGTTAACACGTTTTAGCAAAACAAGATCGACTAATAATTTTTTGATAAATATTTACAATAATCCACGCCAAGCCAATGCCCAAAATAGCACCGCCAAGAATATCTCCAGGATAATGAACACCAAGATAAATTCTGCTGTAAGACACACTAAATGCCCAGATAAAAAGCACAACACCTAAAAAAGTATAATTAGATTTTAAGGATTTATTCATAAAATAAGTCAAAGCAAAACTATTGGCAGCATGTGCGCTTACAAAACCGTAATTACCACCTAAATAGCCATTTAGGGTTCTTACTTGACCTTGAATATCAGGATTATGACTTGGCCGAAAACGTTGTACGCTGTCTTTGACAAGGCCTGAAATTTGATCGCTTAAGGCTATTAAAATAGCTAGACTTAATAAAATGGCAATTGATTCCCAACCATATTTCTTAATAATCAGAAATAATAAATAAAGATAAAAAGGAATCCAAATCAACTTATCGCTGAACCACCACATCAAAAAATCGAAAAATCCGTTGTGGATACTATTTAAAAACAAAAAGACTTGCTTGTCAATTTCTAATAAAAAGTCCGGCATGACTTATTGATTTAATGTAAATAATGACCAAAGATTATCCTTTAGTTCTTCAAGTCCTTTTTGAGCAACCGAAGAAATAAATACATGAGTAATCCCTTCCAACTCAGCACTAATCATTTCTTCTAATTCATTGTCAAGCAAATCCGATTTAGATATTGCAAGCAAACGGTCTTTATCAAGTAGTTCCGGGTTGAACTGACGTAATTCGTTCAATAGAATCTCATATTCTTTGCGCACATCATCGCTTGTAGAAGGAACTAAAAACAATAAAACTGCATTTCGTTCAATATGTCGTAAAAATCTTAAACCCAATCCTTTGCCATCGTGAGCTCCCTCAATAATTCCAGGGATATCAGCCATTGCAAAAGAGCGATCATCGCGATAACCAACAATACCCAAATTGGGTACTAAAGTCGTAAAAGGATAATCAGCTATTTCTGGTTTAGCAGCCGAAAGAACCGATAATAATGTTGATTTTCCTGCATTAGGGAAGCCCACTAAGCCTACATCGGCCAAAACTTTTAGCTCAAACACAATTTCTTTTTCCTGAAATGGCTCTCCAGGCTGTGCATATTCGGGTGCTTGATTCGTGGATGTTTTAAAATGATCATTTCCCTGACCTCCTCGACCACCCTTTAAGAGGATATGTGTTTCGCCATCTTCTATAACCTCACAGATAACTTCTCCTGTTTCAAAATCTTTGCACACAGTACCAAGAGGCAATTCCAAATAGACATCTGCCCCATCAGCTCCTGAGCTGCGCGAAGCGCCACCCTTCAAACCACCAACCGCATGCACATGTCGTGTATAGCGCAAATGGAGTAAAGTCCAAAGATTTTTATTGCCAATAGCAATAACATCTCCTCCTTTTCCTCCGTCACCACCATCTGGTCCACCTTTTTCGATATATTTCTCTCGCCTGAAATGCACAGATCCTGCCCCACCCTTTCCAGAACGGCAGTAAATTTTAATAAAATCGACAAAGTTTGAATTCACGGCAATAATTTTTAATAATCAATACTAACGACTTGTCATCAAAGCAGCATCCATTGTTTCGGTCAAACGTTCAAAAATTTCATCTTCAGTTCCATGGCCATCAATGCTAACGAATTTTCGTTGGTTTTCATAATAATCACCTACAGATTTAGTACGATTGCTAAATTCATCTAACCGATTAATTATTAACTCCATATTGGCATCGTAGGGGCGGCTATTTTCAGTTTTACCACGAGCGCTCAAACGTTTAAAACATTCCAAAGTGGAAATTTTCATTCCAATTGTAATTGAAACGCTTTGGTTCATTTTAAGCAATAAACCATCTAGAATATAGGCCTGCACAATAGTTTTTGGAAATCCTTTAAAAATAAAGCCTTTAGCATCGGGATGCTCTCTGATACGACGTTCTATTATAGCAATAGCAATTTCATCTGGAACAATTTCCCCTTTCTCCATATAAGAAACTACTTTTTTACCTATTTCGGTATTATCTGCAACTTCTTTTCTAAGTATTTTTCCAGTGGACATGTAAACCAAATTATATTTTTTGGCAAGTTTTAATGCCTGCGTCCCTTTTCCTGATCCGGGAGGGCCATAAAGGACTACATTAATCCAGGTTTTGCGAAGAGTTTGCTGAACTACATAGGATATGGAAGCAAAAATATCTTTAATATTTCCTGTTCCATTAATAGGAATGTATTTTCCTTTTGCTCGATAAAAATCTGCAACCGGCTTTGTTTTAGTATCGTATTCCTGCAACCTTACTTTAATTATTTCTTCTGTATCATCGTTACGTCCTGATGTTTTTGCTCGTTCAAGCATACGACTAATAAGTTCTTTTCGAGGTACTTCCAGACTAATCATACAGGCAAGAGTGCTTTTTAATCGAAGCATTAAACCGTCCAAAATATAGGCCTGAACTGTTGTTCTTGGGAAACCGTCGAAAAGAATTCCATTTGAATTAGTATTATCGACAATGCGTTTTTCAATTAGCTGAACAATTATTTCGTCGGAAGCAAGGCCCCCTTTTTCTATTACAGATTTAGCCTGCAAACCTAGTTTAGTACCTTCGGCTATTTCTTGTCGCAACATATCTCCAGTTGCAATATACGTTAAATCGTATTTTTTGAGTAGCATTTTCGCCTGTGTTCCTTTTCCGGCACCTGGTGGGCCAAATAATGCGATATTTAACATCTTTTAATTTATATTTTAGGAATTAAAGTAATAATTATGTTTGAGTATTTAATCAATAACTTTATAAATATCAGGCAGATTCCGGCCTAAACCGTCATAATCGAGACCATAACCTACAATAAACCCGTTGGGGATTTCCAAGCCAATATAATCGATAGTATAATTTTTTCTAAACGACTTAGGTTTAAATAAAAGTGTAGCTATTTTTACGTCAGCAGCCTGCAAATGTATTAGCTTTTGGATAGTATTTTCCATGGTAATTCCTGTGTCGATAATATCCTCAACCACAATAACATACCTTTCAGTTAAAGCTTCGTCTAAACCGATGAGTTCCCGAACAATATGTGTTGATTTAGTCCCAGAATAGGAAGAAAGTTTTACAAAACTTACCTCGCAATCAATAGTCACTTTTTTCAGTAAATCAGATGCAAACATAAAAGCACCATTTAGCACAACTAAAAACAAAGGATTTTTACCTTTATAATCTGCATTAATTCTATCTGCTACACTTTGTACTGCTGCATTAATTTTACTAGCATCAATCGAAACCGAGAATTGTTTGTCGTGTAATTGAATTTCATTCATATTTTTATTCTTTGGAATTTTTTTCTATGAATAATAAATAAAGGGTCACAATTTGTCAAAAACGACTACTCATAGAAAGTTTATATCCTAATTAGTTAAATACAATTTAAGGCGTCAAAAATACCAAAAATTATTAGACGGTGAACGGATAAAGAGGGGATATCAAAATCGTGGCCAACATTGTGCTGGTTCGGGATTGATGAAAGCTCGAGAAAGTAATCTAACCTTGTATTCTTCAAAAATGTGCGCAAAAACAAAGATTTATGGCTACTTTTGAACGATAATTAATAATGATATGCCCAGCTATTCAAGTATATTAAAATCCGGGAATACCATTTTTACTGAAACATCTTTCAGTAATTTAATGAAAAAGCGGATTTATCATGTTTTATTACTTTCAAGTGCTTACGATGCCTTTATTCTAGAAGATGATGGCCGAATTGACGAGCAGATTTTTAATGAATATGTTTCTTTAAATCTTCGCTATCCTCCTCAATTTATTTTGGTTACTGACGAGGATGATGCTTTTAAAGCAATGTATGAGCAAAATATCGATTTAGTGATTACTATGCTTAGTGCTGAAAAAGAATCTACATTTGATTTTGCTACAAACTTTAAAAATGAATTCCCGGATATTCCGATTGTTGCTTTAACACCTTTTTCAAGAGAAGTTTCTTTGCGATTTGATAAAGAAAAAGCACAGGTTTTTGATTATGTTTTTAGCTGGTTAGGTAATGCTGATTTATTATTAGCCATTATTAAGCTTATTGAGGATAAAATGAATGCCGAATACGATATTAACGAAATTGGTGTACAAGCAATTATACTTGTTGAGGACTCCGTGCGTTTTTATTCTAGCTACTTACCAAATATTTATAAAATCATTTTTACTCAATCAAAACAGTTTATGCAGGAAGGCCTAAACGAGCATCAAAAAATGCTTCGTATGCGTGGTCGTCCAAAAATATTGTTTGCCACTACTTATGAAGATGCTATAAATATATACGATAAATTTAAAGATAACTTATTGGGTGTAATAACCGATATGAGTTATAAACACTACGGTATTCGTAATCAATTTGCAGGGCTTAATTTGTGTCGGCATATTAAAATGGACAATAAATATACTCCATTACTTATCCAATCATCTGATGCAAATAATATTCTCTTTGCCAAAGAAATTAGGGTTGGGTTTTTACATAAGCAGTCTAAAACATTGCTTCGTGAATTGCGGAAATTTATTATAAAACATTTTGCATTTGGATCTTTTGAATTTATCGATCCATTTACTCATAATGTGGTTGAGAAAGCTTCGGATTTGAAAGAAATGCAGGATAAATTGTATTTAATCCCCGATTCTTCATTACGCTATCATATATCGAGAAACCATTTTTCAAAATGGCTTAATGCCAGAGCTTTATTTTCATTGGCAAGTGTTTTCAAAATGGTAGCAGCAGAAGATTTTGAAAATCTGGATGATGCACGTCATTTTTTGTTTCAAAGCATGCAAAACTTTAGGATTATAAAAGGGCGCGGTATTATCGCCGAATTTGATAAAAATAGTTACGACGAATACTTGATTTTCACACGAATGGGGAATGGTTCCATAGGCGGAAAAGCACGCGGGCTGGCATTTTTAGATTCCCTTATCAAGCGAAATAAGCTTCTAAATAAATATCCGAATGTAATTATCAGCATCCCTCGGACTGTAGTACTTAGCTCTGACATTTTCGATGAATTTATGGAAATGCACGATCTATTTAAAATAGCACTTTCCGACATTGATGATGAAAAAACACTAGAGCATTTCATTTCTTGTCCTCTACCGGAAACTGTAATTGAAAATTTAAAGGCTTTTATCAAAATAGTTCGCAAACCTATTGCAGTACGTTCTTCTAGTTTATTAGAGGATTCATACTATCAGCCATTTGCCGGCATTTACTCAACTTATATGATTCCTAATTTGCCTGAAAATCCAGAGCTAATGATGAGAATGTTAATTCTGGCTATCAAGAGTGTTTACGCATCTGCTTATTTCCAATCGTCAAAAGCATATATGACAGCCACATCAAATCTGATTGACGAAGAAAAGATGAGTATCGTCTTTCAGGAAATTACTGGAACACCTCACGAAAATGTATTTTACCCATCGTTTTCAGGTGTAGCCCAATCAATAAATTTCTATCCTGTTGAACCTGAAAAACCTGAGGATGGAATTGCTAATATTGCGATAGGCTTAGGGAAACAAATTGTTGAGGGTGGTCAAACCATGCGTTTTTCTCCTAAATATCCAAAAAAAGTTCTTCAGCTTTCCTCACCCGATCAGGCCTTAAAAGAAACACAAAAACAGTTTTATGTACTCGATTTAGACCCGAATAACTTTTTTCCGAGTACTGATGATGGAGTTAACCTAAAACCTATTCGTGTGCGTGATATTAATTCGAACTGGGGACTAGATAGGCTTATGTCGACATATGATTTCGATAACAATATCATACGCGAAGGCGCAGGTCATAAAGGTAAAAAGATAGTCACTTTTGCTAATATTTTAAAACACAACACTTTTCCACTATCTGAAATACTATCGGATATTTTAAGTATTGGAGAACGTGAAATGAATACACCCATTGAAATTGAGTTTGCGGTAAACATTAACAAATCGCCGTCAGATCCAGATATTTTTAATATTCTTCAAATCCGACCTATTGTTGCAACAAAAGAATATGTGTCAAGAGATTTATCTAAGATTAAAAAAGAAGATGCAATTATTTATTCTAAATCTGCTTTAGGTAATGGACTAATAAGCGATTTGCACGACTTTGTTTTTGTAAAACCCGAAAGCTTTGATGCCTCTAAAAGCAACATAATTGTAGATATAATAAACGAAATAAACAAGGGCTTAATTGAAGAAGATCGTAATTATATCTTGGTTGGTCCAGGACGTTGGGGCTCAAGTGATAGTTGGTTAGGAATACCAGTTAAATGGCCTAATATTTCCAATGCTAGAATCATTGTTGAGTCTGGTATGGAAAATTACAGGATCGATCCTAGTCAAGGAACTCACTTTTTTCAAAACCTAACTTCATTCCGAGTAGGTTATTTCACCATTAATCCATTTATGAATGATGGATATTACGATTTAGATTTTCTCAATCAAATACCCGCCCATTATGAAAATGAGTTTATCAAACATATTCGTTTTGATGAAGCATT